>NZ_JBHYJA010000034.1:0-108586 GCF_042740355.1 Streptomyces sp. NPDC059010 | reverse complement strand
TTGTGTGGGTCGTGTGTGTGTGTTTGTGTTTAATCAGCCCCCGGCCCTCCCGCCCCCCCCCCCGCGGCGCGGGGGGCGCCCCCCCGGCCGCCCCCCCCCCCCCCCCCTTCGGCGTACTGGCGCTGTTGTCTACGGCTCGAACTTGTAGCCGAGGCCACGCACCGTCACCAGGTAGCGCGGGGCGCCCGGGTCCGGCTCGATCTTGGCGCGCAGGCGCTTGACGTGGACGTCGAGGGTCTTGGTGTCACCGACGTAGTCGGCACCCCAGACGCGGTCGATGAGCTGCATACGGGTCAGGACCCGGCCGGCGTTGCGCAGGAGCATCTCCAGGAGGTCGAACTCCTTGAGGGGGAGGTCGACCTTGGAGCCGGAGACCGTGACCACGTGGCGGTCGACGTCCATGCGGACAGGACCGGCCTCCAGCGCGGCCGGGGTGACCTCCTCGGGCTCGCCGCGGCGGCGCAGGACGGCCCGGATACGGGCGACCAGCTCGCGTGAGGAGAACGGCTTGGTGACGTAGTCATCGGCTCCTATTTCCAGGCCGACCACCTTGTCGATCTCACTGTCCTTCGCGGTGACCATGATCACCGGAACGTTTGAGCGGCCACGCAGCTGACGGCAGACCTCGGTGCCCGGCAGGCCGGGCAGCATCAGGTCGAGGAGGACGAGGTCGGCGCCGTTGCGCTCGAACTCGTCGAGTCCGTCGGGCCCGGTGGTCGCGACGGCGACCTCGAAGCCCTCCTTGCGGAGCATGTACGACAGGGCGTCGGAGAAGGACTCCTCGTCCTCGACGACGAGCACTCGGGTCACGGGCGGACCTCCGGGGCGGAAAGCGTTTCGTACGCGGGTGAGTCGGGGGAATTGGGGGAATTCGATAGTGCGGGCTGCCCGGCCTCGTCGTCGAGATCGGGGTGCTGCTGAGCACGGTCGCGGGCCGCACCCGCCTCCGGCAGCCGCAGGGTGAACGTGGAGCCCTGTCCCTCGGAACTCCACACCGTGACCTCCCCGCTGTGCGAGGCGGCCACGTGCTTGACGATCGCGAGACCGAGGCCGGTGCCACCGGTGGCACGGGAACGGGCCGGGTCGACGCGGTAGAAGCGCTCGAAGATGCGCTCCTTGTCCTTGTCCGAGATGCCGATGCCCTGGTCGGTCACGGCGATCTCGATGAGGTCCCCGCCCGGAGCGCTGAGCCGGCGCGCGGCGATGCCGACGCGGGTGCGGGCGGGCGAGTAGTTGACGGCGTTCTCGACGAGGTTGCCGAGCGCCGCGGCGAGCTGGCCCCGGTTGCCCCAGATGCTGAGGTCCTCGGCGCCTCCGGCCGCCATGGTGATCTGCTTCGTGCCGGCGGCGTGCCGGCAGCGGTCGATCGCCTCGGCGACGAGCTCGTCCACGCGGACGGGCTCGGCGTCCTCCAGCGGGTCGTCGTTCTGCACCCGGGAGAGGTCGATGAGCTCCTGCACCAGGTTGGTCAGCCGGGTCGCCTCGATCTGCATGCGCCCGGCGAAGCGCTCCACGGCCTCCGGGTCGTCGGAGGCGTCCATGACGGCCTCGGACAGCAGGGAGAGGGCGCCGACCGGCGTCTTCAGCTCATGGCTCACATTGGCGACGAAGTCACGCCGCACCGCCTCTATCCGCCGGGCCTCGGTGAGGTCCTCGACCAGGAGAAGCACGAGTCGGGAGCCGAGGGGCGCGACACGAGCGGACACGGCGAGCGCCTCGCCGCGTCCGGTGCCACGCCTGGGCAGATCCAGCTCGACCTGCCTTATCTCGCCGTCACGTCTGGTGTCCCGGGCCATCTGGAGCATGGGCTCGACGGAGAGCTTGCCACCGCGCACCAGACCGAGGGCGTACGCCGCCGAGCTGGCCTTGACCACGGCGTCCCCCTCGTCGAGGACGACGGCGGAGGAGCGCAGCACCGAGAGGACCGTGTCCACGCCGGGGGGCAGGACAGGGTCGGTGTGCAGGGAGGTTCGGGTGGGTCGCTTCAGGTCGCGTTCGCTCCAGCGGAACGCCAGCATGGCGATGACGCCGGTAAGCACCCCGGCGATCGCTGCCGCTGCGGCGACCGCCGCGTTCACGTCCATGCGTCCAGGTTAGGCATGGGGTGGGTGCCGGCCACAGCCATCGAGGTGCGAGCTCGAACACTCGTCGCCCAGAGTTCACCTTGGAGCCAGTGTTGGTTCATTTGGGGTGGCGGAAACGGACGCGTACGGACCGGATCGTGGAAGCGTCGGGTTCGCCCTGGCGGTTTAGCGTGGAGATCACACTGGCGGTTTCACGACAGTCCGACTGGCGTTTTCGGGACAGTCTTACTGTCGGAGGTCATGACCGTAAGACTGTCCGCTCGACGGTTCGACGGAAACCCCTGAGGCAGACGTAAGAGAGGGACCCCTGATGCGGGACGCGTACCACGAGGAACTGGACTCGATCGGCGACAGCCTGGTGGAGATGGCCCGGATGGTCGGGTCGGCGATCGGACGCGCCACGACGGCGATCCTCGACGCCGACCTGAAGCTGGCCGAGAGTGTGATCGAGGCCGACCAGAAGGTCGATGATCTCCAGCACGACCTGGAGGCGCGGGCCATAGCGCTGCTCGCCCGCCAGCAGCCGGTGGCGACGGACCTCCGGATAGTCGTCACCTCGCTCCGTATGTCCGCCGACCTGGAGCGCTCGGGCGACCTCGCCCAGCACGTGGCGAAGCTCACCCGGCTGCGCTACCCCGAGCGCGCCATCCCGCAGGACCTGCACGCCACCATCCTGGAGATGGGCCAGCTCGCGCAGCGCCTGATGGCGAAGGCGGCCGAGGTGCTCGTCACCAAGGACGTCGACCTCGCGCTCCAACTGGAGCAGGACGACGACGCGATGGACCTCCTGCACCGCACGCTCTTCCAGCACCTCATGGACGAGCGTTGGAAGCACGGCATCGAGACGGCCGTCGACGTGACGCTGCTCGGCCGCTACTACGAGCGGTACGCCGACCACGCGGTGGCCGTGGCGAAGCGTGTGGTGTACCTGGTGACGGGTGAGCACGCGGATGAGCTGCAGGCCGACGTCCAGCCGGAGATCCAGCAGGTTTCGGGGGCGGAGGGGGCGTAAGCCCTCCGGGGGGCCTCGGGGACGGCTCGGGGGCGGCTCGTCACGCGGGCTTGCGGGGGTCTGTTCGGGGCGTGTGCAAGCCTCTGTGCGCCGTTGATGCGCCCAGCGGGGCGGGCATCCAATGGGCACAGGCTCCAGCCCTGAGGAGGCACCATGGCCGAATCCCCCAGCACGCCCGGCACGACACCCGACCCCACCCGGGAACGCGCGACCGAGCAGCCCGCCGACATCAGGAGCCTCCCGCTCTTCGGCGCCTGCGGCTGTGGCTCGGGCTGCGCGTGCGGGTGCCAGTCGGGGAATCCCTGCCAGTGCGGGTGAGGGTGTTCTGTTTCTCTGTACGACGCTGAAGGGCCCCGGTGCGATGGCGTACCGGGGCCCTTCGCGTGCCCGCGGCTCGGCGGCTCGGCGGGTCGGCGCTCGCCTCGCTCCCGGTGCCGTGCGGGAGGAGCATGGAAGGAGACCAGGACCAGGATCGTGAGGAGGTGCGGGCCATGGCTCAGTACATGGACGTACACCACAACATGAAGGGCATCACGGCCGACCAGCTCCGCGAGGCCCACAACGCGGACCTCGCCATAGAGAAGGACGAGCGCGTGCACTTCGAGCGGGCGTGGGCCGACCCCGAGTCGGGCGTCGTCTACTGCCTCTCCGAGGCGCCCTCGGCCGAAGCGGTCCAGCGCATCCATGAGCGCGCCGGGCACAAGGCGGACGAGATCCACGCGGTGCCGTTGTCGGTCTGACCGGCGGTGTTGGGGAGAACACGGAGATCGGCTGGGGGCGTTCGGCTCGACAGGCGGTCCGCGGAAGACGGGCTTACGGTCGAGCGGTAGGCGCCGAAGCGAGTGGTTGCCTCGCGTGCAGGCGTCGATTCCCTTCAGGACACGGACAGGAGACGACCTGCCATGGCCACAGCATCCGAAACCCCCGTACTGGACACCCTCGCCGCGATGACCGTCGACTCAGTCGAGCGGTGCGGGTTGACCCCGGAGACGTTCATGCTCACCCGCATCGCGGCCCTCGCCGCGTCGGACGCCCCGCCGATCTCCTACGTCGCCCACATCGACCCCGCCATCCAGGCCGGCATGACCGCCGAGCAGGTCCAGGACGTCCTCGTCGCCATCGCCCCCGTCGTGGGCACGGCCCGCGTCATGACGGCGGCCGGCAACATCGCCAAGGCCCTCGGCATCACCATCGCGGTCGCGGACGCCGAGGCCGAGATGCGGGGGCAGGGGTCGGGAACGTAGCGGCTCGACTTGGGCCCGGCACAACGGCAACAAGGCCCCTACCGGCGGAGAAACCGCAGGTAGGGGCCTTGAACAGTTCGGGTTACTTCTTCTTGCCCTGGTTCTTGACCGCCTCGATGGCCGCTGCGGCCGCCTCCGGGTCCAGGTACTTGCCGCCCGGGGTGACCGGGTTGAAGTCGGCGTCGAGCTCGTAGTAGAGGGGGATGCCCGTGGGGATGTTCAGGCCCGCGATGTCGGCGTCGGAGATGCCGTCGAGGTGCTTGACCAGGGCGCGCAGCGAGTTGCCGTGGGCCGCGACCAGGACCGTGCGGCCGGTCAGCAGGTCGGGGACAATGCCGTCGTACCAGTAGGGGAGCATGCGGACGACGACGTCCTTCAGGCACTCCGTGCGGGGGCGCAGCTCCGGCGGGATCGTCGCGTAGCGCGGGTCGTCCGACTGGGAGAACTCCGTGCCGTCCTCAAGCGGGGGCGGCGGGGTGTCGTAGGAACGGCGCCACAGCATGAACTGCTCCTCGCCGAACTCCGCGAGGGTCTGGGCCTTGTCCTTGCCCTGGAGGGCGCCGTAGTGCCGCTCGTTCAGGCGCCAGCTGCGGTGGACCGGGATCCAGTGGCGGTCGGCCGACTCCAGCGCCAGCTGGGCCGTGCGGATCGCCCGCTTCTGGAGGGACGTGTGGACCACGTCGGGCAGGAGGTCGGCGTCCTTCAGGAGCTCGCCACCGCGGACCGCCTCCTTCTCGCCCTTCTCGTTGAGGTTGACGTCCACCCAGCCGGTGAACAGGTTCTTCGCGTTCCACTCGCTCTCGCCGTGGCGGAGGAGGATCAGCTTGTACGGTGCGTCGGCCATGCCCCAGAGCGTAATCGACGTATTCCGCCCCCAGGAGGCCCGCCCAGCAGGCGGACAGTTGACGGGATCTGTTAATTGAGTGGCCTCCCCGAGCCGGGCCTATGTAAGTTGCGGATGCCGCCTCGGCTTCTTACATCCGCCGGCCCGTATCGGCCACACCCGTGGGGACCCCTATGTCACTCGCCGCCCTGAGGCGTGCCACCCGCGAGACCGTCTCCGGTCTTCCCCGCGAGTTCTGGTGGCTGTGGACCAGCACCCTGGTCAATCGGCTCGGTGCCTTCGTCGCCACCTTCATGGCCCTGTACCTCACCCTCGACCGCGGCTACTCCGCCTCCTACGCCGGTCTCGTCGCCGCGCTGCACGGCCTCGGCGGAGTCGTCTCGTCCATCGGGGGCGGCGTGATGACCGACCGGCTCGGGCGGCGGCCCACGCTGCTGATCGCGCAGGCCTCCACCGCCGCCTCGGTCGCGCTCCTCGGCTTCATGCACCACCCCGTCGCCATCGCCGCCGTCGCCTTCCTCGTCGGTGCCGCCTCCAACGCCTCCCGGCCCGCCGTGCAGGCGATGATGGCCGACATCGTCCGGCCCGAGGACCGGGTCCGCGCCTTCTCCCTCAACTACTGGGCGATCAACCTCGGGTTCGCCGTGTCCTCCATGGCCGCCGGGTTCATCGCCGAGGTCAGCTACCTCTCCGGGTTCCTGATCGAGGCCGGCATGACGGCCGTCTGCGCGGTCCTGGTGTTCGTCAAGCTGCCCGAGTCACGGCCCGAGCGCACCGCGACGGAGAAGGCCGCCGACGAGGTCGGGCTCGGCACCGTTCTGCGCGACGGGCGTTTCATGAGCGTCGTCGGACTGTCCTTCCTCGTCGCCCTCGTCTTCCAGCAGGGCTCGGTGGGGCTGCCGGTGGCGATGGGTGAGGAAGGGTTCTCGCCCGCCGACTACGGGCTCGCCATCGCCGTCAACGGCGTCCTGATCGTCGCCCTGCAGATCCCCGTCACCCGCTTCATCGAGCACCGGGACCCCAGACGCCTCCTCGTCCTCTCCTCCCTCCTCGCCGGATACGGCTTCGGGCTCACCGCCTTCGCCGGGTCGGTCGGCGTCTTCGCGCTCACGGTGTGCGTGTGGACGCTGGGCGAGATGCTCAACGCGCCCACCCAGACCGGCCTCGTCGTCCGCCTCTCCCCCGCCCACGGACGCGGCCGCTACCAGGGCATGTACACCCTGTCCTGGTCCGTCGCCGCCCTCGTCGCCCCCCTCATGTCCGGTTACGTCATCGACCACTACGGCGCCGAGTGGCTGTGGGGCCTGTGCGCGGTCGTCGGGACGGTCGCGGCCGTCGGATACGGCGCCCTGATGCACCGCCTGCCGGCCCGGCCACCGGCCGACAGCGCCGCCCCTGCCGACGCCAAGCCCGAGGTCAGCGCGGCCTGACCGGCCACTTCCTCCCTCACGGGTGCATCCGCGCCCCCTTCATCACCTTGTCCACCGCGTTCCTCGGCCCGTACACCGCCAGCCCCACCAGATCCAGCTCCGCCGTGCCCACGGCCCGCACCGCCGCCCGGTTGTCGCGGTCGTTGCCCGTCGTGAACAGGTCGGAGGTGAACACCGCGCGCGGGAGGGAACGGGACAGCACGCGCGCGTGGGCCGTCGTCAGGGTCTCCTTCGTGCCCTCGAAGACCAGGACCGGCTGGCGGAACATCGGCAGGTAGGGGACGCCGTCCGCGTCCTCGTAGGGGTCGCCGATCACTTCCGGCAGCTGCGTGCCCAGGCCGCTGACCAGGAACGCGGTGACGTTCAGCCGCTGCCAGGTCTCCAGGTCCTCGCGCAGCAGGACGGCGATCTTCGTGTCGAAACGGACGGGTTCAGCGGTCATGGGTTCGGCGGTCTTGGGATCAGCGGTCTTGGGATCAGTGGTCATGGGATGAGACTGACGGCCGTCGTACGGCACCGTCTTGTACGTTCTTTGCATGGCCGCCGCCGGGAATCGTCAGGAAGTCTCCGCGTGGCGCCCCTCCGTCCCGGGCGTCACCGAGGTGTTCCACGCCCACTTCACCGAGTACGCGTATCCGATGCACGTCCACGAGGCCTGGACGCTGCTGATCGTCGACGACGGCGCCGTCCGCTACGACCTCGACCGGCATGAACACGGCACCCCGCACGACACGGTCTCCCTGCTCCCGCCGCACATCCCCCACAACGGCTCCCCCGCCACCCCGCACGGCTTCCGCAAACGCGTCCTGTACCTGGACGGCACCCGGCTGGGCGACGATCTGATCGGCCCGGCGGTCGACTCCCCCGACCTGCGGGACCCGGTGCTCCGGCGGCGCGTCGGCCGGCTGCACACCGCCCTCGCCCACCCCGGCGACGAGTTGGAGGCCGACAGCAGGCTCACCCTCATCGGCGACCGGCTGCGCACCCATCTGCGGCCGAGGACGGTCACCGACCTCCCGCGCCGCGACCCGGCCCTCGCCCGGCGCCTGCGCGAACTCCTCGACGAGCGGGTCGTGCAGGGCATCGCCCTCGACGAGGCCGCCGGGCTCGTCCAGGCCCATCCCGCCCATCTCGTACGGTCGTTCAGCACCGCGTACGGCATCGCCCCGCACCAGTACCTGATGTCCCGCCGCGTCGACCGCGCCCGTCGGCTCCTCCTGGAGGGCCGGTCGCCGGCCGAGGTGGCCGTCGCGACCGGGTTCTACGACCAGTCCCATCTCACCCGGCACTTCCGGAAGTTGGTGGGGGTACCGCCGGGGCGCTATCGCGGCAGCGCGCGCTGAGCGTCGTACAGATTGCGCGGGCGTGCGGCGTCCGTGGTGCCGTACAGCTCCAGGCGGGAGTGGAGATCGCCGGGGAAGTCGGGTACGTCGATCTGCCCGAAGTCCGTGACCTCGTTCAGTCCCACGGTGGCGGAGTAGGGCGCCAGGCCGTCGAGGCGGACCATGCCGGCGCGGCCGTTGGTCACCCGGACGTTCCAGTGCGTGAAGCGCGCGCCGAACAAGGGGCCCGCGCTCGCGTCGCCGCCGTGGCGGCCGTCGTTGTGCACGGTGATGTCGGTGCGGACGTTGGCGAAGGGCAGGCCGCGGTGGCTGTCGAAGGTGCCCGTGCGCATGTCGCCGCGCGACCAGACGTTGTGGGAGGACAGGCCCTCGACGTTGATGCCGTGGAGCTGGGTGTTCGAGGGGGCGGGGGTGGTGCGGGCCTCGATCGTGAAGTCCTCGATCAGGTTGTCGTGCGAGCCCTCGCGGCAGAAGTAGGGGTGGTGGGTGCCGCGGCCCGCCACGCGCGTGTGCCGGAGCGTGCAGGCGGAGGCCGCGACCAGGCCGAAGCCGTTGTCGACGTGGCGCACGGTGACGTCGTCCACCCAGCAGTCGTAGGCGCATTGGAGGACCACGCCGTTGTGGCCCTTGTCGAGGAGGTGGGGCTGCTGTGGGGTCTCCACCGCCTCCAGGGTCAGGCCCTCGACGCCCGATCCCGTCAACTCCGGGGTGTGGGTGGTCAGTTGTGGGGTCCACTCCGGGCGCAGGTCGAGCGGGAGGGGGCGTTCGAGGGTGATCGTCCGGCCTCGGATCGCGGTGATGCGGACCGGCCATTCGTAGGGGACGTATGACGTCAGCTTCGTCTTGTCGTCCCAGGTGTACGCCTCGGGACCCGCGCCGCCGCCGCACATGTGCTCCAGGAGGTTGTGGTCGGCGTCGTCGGCGAGGCGGAGCAGGACCAGGGCGCCGGGGCGCAGCGTCGGAGGGAGCGGCGAAGGGGGCGGGGCCGTCACCGTCCAGTCGCCCTGCCGGGCGGGGGCGAGTGTCGTGAGCGGGCGCCACTCGTCGCGTCGGTTGCCCGTCCAGCCCTCGAAGGGCCAGGTCTTCGCCCTGATCGCGGCGACGAGGGAGTTCCAGCGGGCCTCGGGGGCCAGCCAGAGCAGGCCGCCCGCCCAGGACCAGGCCGACTTGTCGCCGCCGTAGCGGGAGCCGTAGGGGCCGATCAGATCGGTGAGGCTGTGCGTCGCGTAGAGCTTCGTGCGGGTGCTGCCCGCGCCGCGGAGGACCACGTTCGAGTGGCCTACGCGGATCACGTCGTCGATGCGGAACGTGCCGGGCGGGAGGGTGACCGTGCCGCCGCCGGCCCTTCCGGCGGCGGCGAGGGCCCGGTTGATCGCGGGGGCGGAGTCGGTCGTGCCGTCGGGGGTGGCGCCGAAGTCGCGGACGTCGGCCACGACTCGGGGGCGGGGGAAGCGGGGCGCTCCGCCGCGGTGGCCCGCCCGGCCGACGTAGGGGATCTGGGGGTGGGTGAAGGGGGTGCGGGTGAACTCGTGCCAGAGGGGTGGGACTTCGGTGGCGGCTGCCGCCTGTGCCGGAGCGGGCGCCGTTCCCGTGGCCGCGCCGAGTGCCACGGCTGTGGCTGCGCCCAGCAGGGTTCGTCTGGTGGGATGCGCGTTGCCCATGTCCGTACGCCCTTCCATGCGGCTCTTCATGGATGTGAACGACGTTCAGAAGTGCGGTGGGCGTGAGCATGCCACGGCACCTCGGGGGCGCGGAAGGGGTTGCGCGGAGTGAGTTGGTTCGGACTTTTACGTCACTCGGAAGGGCGCTGGGTCAGGTGAGTGAACGCGTCCAGGTTGCGGGTCGACTCGCCGCGGGCCACCCGCCACTCGTACTCCTTGCGGATCGCGGAGGCGAAGCCGAGTTCGAGGAGGGTGTTGAAGGCGCCGTCCGCCGCCTCCAGGACCTGGCCGAGGAGACGGTCGATGTCGTCGGGGGTCACTGCGGCGAGCGGGAGTTTGGCGGTGACGTAGACGTCGCCGAGCCGGTCCACCGCGTAACTGACGCCGTACAGCTTGAGGTTGCGCTCCAGGAGCCAGCGGTGGACGCCGGGTTCGTTCTCGTCGGGGTGGCGGATGACGAAGGCGTTGAGGGAGAGGGAGTGGCGGCCGACGATCAGGGAGACCGTGGTCGACAGCTTGTGGGTGCCGGGGAGCTTGACGACGTAGTTGCCGGGGGCGGGGCTCTCCCACTCCAGGTCGGCGTCCTTCAGGGCTCCCTCGACGACCTGCGCCGTCCTCTGTACGTCCGGTACGTCCGGTGCGTCCTGTGCGTCAGCCATGGTGGGAGCGTACGTGACGCCGGTGGGCCTGGGCCGCGGCGATGTAGACGTCCGCGGTGGCGGCGGCGGAGCTGTCCCAGCCGAAGGACTGGGCGTGCCGGGCGGCCGCGTCGCCCATGCGCGGGGACAGGTGCGGGTCGTCGGCGAAGGCGTGCAGCACGCGCGCGTACTCGGCCGGGTTGTGGCCCTGGACCAGGAAGCCGGTGTGTCCGTCCCGGACCGCGACGGGCAGGCCGCCGACCGCTGCGGCCAGTACGGGGGTGCCGGCCGCTTGCGCCTCGATGGCCACCAGGCCGAAGGACTCGCTGTACGACGGCATGACCAGCAGCGATGCCGCCCTGAACCAGTCCGCGAGCTGTTCCTGGCCGACGGGTGGGCGGAACCGTACGACGTCCGCGATGCCCAGGCGGGCGGCGAGCTTCTGCAGGCCCTCCGGCTTGGCGAGGCCGCTGCCGCTGGGGCCGCCGACGATCGGGACGAGGATGCGGGAGCGCAGCTCGGGGTGCTCGTCGAGGAGGACTGCCACGGCTCGCAGGAGGATGTCCGGGGCCTTCAGGGGCTGGATGCGGCCCGCGAAGAGCGGGATCAGGGCGTCCTGGGGGAGGCCCAGGCGGGCGCGGGCCGCCGCTCGGCCGTCGGCGGGTGAGAAGCGGGTGAGGTTCACGCCGGGGTGGACTACGGCGACCTTGTCGGGGTCAGCCGCGTAGTGACGTACGAGTTCTTCTGCTTCTTCGGCCGTGTTGGCGATCAGGCGGTCCGCTGCCGCGACGATCTGGGTCTCGCCGATCACCCGGGCCGCCGGTTCGGGGGTGTCGCCGTCGGCGAGGTTGGCGTTCTTGACCTTGGCCATGGTGTGCATCGCGTGGACCAGGGGGGCGCCCCAGCGCTGGGCGGCCAGCCAGCCCACGTGGCCGGAGAGCCAGTAGTGGGAGTGGACCAGGTCGTAGTAGCCGGGGCGGTGGCCGGCCCAGGCCTGCATGACGCCGTGGGTGAAGGCGCAGAGCTGGGCGGGGAGGTCCTCCTTGGCCAGGCCCTCGTAGGGGCCCGCGTCCACGTGGCGGACCAGGACGCCGGGGGCAAGCTCGACCACCGGGGGGAGGTCTGTGGCCGTGGTGCGCGTGAAGATCTCGACCTCGATGTTGATCGCGGCGAGGCGCTGCGCCAGCTCGACGATGTAGACGTTCATGCCGCCTGCGTCGCCGGTGCCGGGCTGGTGGAGGGGTGAGGTGTGCACGGAGAGCATGGCTACGCGGCGGGGGCGGCGGTGGAGCCTGAGCCGCGGGTGGGGTGCCGGGGAGCGTCGCCCGAGCCTGCTGACGTACTGGCTCACGTGGCAGTTCCTCCTTGGCTGCGGGCATGCCTGGCGGAGGGTGTGGGGCCCTCCACGGGGGTGCAACAGCGGAGGGAGGGGTTCCCATTCCGGGTGGGGTGGTTTTTGCCCAGGAATTACTGCGGATCGCTCAACTGTTCGGGGGTTGGGTGCGTTGGGGTGGCTGGGCCGGTATGCCTGCGGCAGCCTGTTGCCCTTCGGTGGGGGTGCGCGTTGCGCACGTTCGTCGTGGGTCGGTGCAGGTGGCGAGCCGCCTGGTGCCGGGCGCTTACCCTCGTATTCATGCCTGCCCGCGCCTCTGCCCGCCCCGTGGGAACGGTTACGCGCGGGACCACCAATCCCAATCGGCTGCGCCGTATGGATCGGTGGATCGCCCATGTGCATGGGGCCGAGCTTCGGCGGGCTGCCGTCGATCCCGTTGCGGTTGATCTTGGGTACGGCGCCGCTCCCTGGACCGCCGTCGAGCTGCTCGGGCGGCTGCGGGCCGTTGCGCCTGGTGTGCGTGTGGTCGGGCTGGAGATCGAACCCGCTCGGGTTGCCGCCGCTAAGCCGTATGAGCGGGAAGGGCTTGTTTTTCGGCACGGTGGGTTCGAGATTCCCCTTTCGCAGCGGCCGCTGCTCGTGCGGGCGGCGAATGTCTTGCGGCAGTACGAGGAGGGGGAGGTCGCCGGGGTCTGGGAGCGGCTGTGTGGACGGCTGGCGCGGGGCGGGCTGCTGGTCGAGGGGACCTGTGACGAGGTCGGGCGGCGGCATGTGTGGGTTGCGCTGGGGCCGGAGGGGCCTCGGACGGTGACCTTTGCGGCGCGGCTGGGGTCGTTGGGGCGGCCTTCGGATCTTGCCGAGCGGCTGCCCAAGGCGCTTATTCATCGCAATGTTCCCGGTGAGCCCGTGCACGCGTTTCTGCGTGACTTCGATCGGGCCTGGGCCGCTGCCGCGCCCTATGCGTCCTACGGCGCTCGTCAGCGCTGGATGCGGGCGGTGCGGGATCTTGTGGCGGACTGGCCGGTGGTGGACGGGCCCGGGCGGTGGCGGCAGGGGGAAGTGACCGTGCGGTGGGAGGCGTTGGCGCCCCGGGGCTGACGCTGTGAGCTGCGGGGAACGATCTCCGCGAGTCGTTCGTCACAAAGGCGGGGAGTTCGTCGTACGACGGATGGAATGGGGGAGGGAGTCACCGCCTCTGTCGTTTTGCGCCATGGCGTGGCACGATCCCCCAGGCGTCCGCATGTTACTGACGGTAAATCAGGTTTGGGGGCAGGGGTATGGGACCGGACAGGCGCACCCTCTCGCTGGGCAAGCGCAGCGTCCTCGTGGCCGTGGCCGTCGTCGGTGCGATCACCGTACTGGCGGCGCCTGGTACGGCGTTCGCGGCGCCCGAGCCCAGCCCGTCGCCCAGTGCGTCGCCGAGCAAGTCCCGGACTCCTGTGTCGAACAAGGACCTTGAGGCCGTCCGCGAGAAGCTGGAGAGGCTCTACCACTCCGCGGCCGTCGCCACCGACGAGTACAACGCCGCCGAGGAGGCGGCCGACAAGCAGTCCGCCCAGATCGTCGCGCTCGCGAAGAAGATCGTCCAAGGGCAGGAGCGGCTGGCCGAGTTGAAGAAGCGGGCCGGTGCCGCGGCCGCCGCCCAGTACCGCTCGGGCGGGCTGCCCGACGAGGCCAAGCTGATGCTCAGCGACGATCCGCAGGAGTTCCTCGAAGGCGCCGGGCGGGTGTTGCAGGGTGAGCGCGCGACCAAGGGGCTGCTGGGCGAAATGACCCGCACCCAGCAGGACTTGGAGCAGTACGCCAAGGACGCCTCCGCCCAGTGGCAGAAGCTGGAGGCGGGCCGTAAGGCGAAGGCCGCCGCCCAGAAGAAGATCGAAAAGCAGATCAAGGCGGCCGAACAGCTCGAATCCCGGCTGGAGGTGGAAGAGAAGGAACGCCTTGCCGAGTTGGAGAAGGAGGCCGCGCACAAGGCGCAGACCGCGTGGCTGGACTCCGGGATCCTGGACGACATCAAGGGCGAGGCGTCCGAAGAGGGGCGCAAGGCCGTCGAGTACGCCACGGAGCAGTTGGGCAAACCGTATGAATGGGGCGCCGAGGGGCCCAAGACGTACGACTGCTCAGGGCTGACGTCACAGGCCTGGGCCAGCGCCGGTCAGGGGATTCCGCGGACCTCGCAGGAGCAGTGGAAGCAGCTGGATCGGATCCGCATCGAGGACATGCGTCCCGGCGATCTCATCATCTACAACGCCGACGCCAGCCATGTGGCCATGTACATCGGCGACGGCGCCATCATCCACGCCCCGCGCCCCGGACGGACGGTGACCGTCGCGGGGGCCGGGTCGATGCCGATCCTCGGGGTGGTTCGGCCCGATGCGGGGTGATTCAGGGGGCTTGTGAGGGCTGGATGGTGATGGGGTGGATGGTGACTCGCGCCACGTGACCCGGCCCACGCCCCGTCCCTGTGCAAACCGGGCGTGGACGTGACGTTCGTCATCCCGACCCCCCGGTCACCCTGTCCAACTGCGGTAGGGAACGCGGCATATGACAGCGGCCGGTGTCCAAGCGGCGTGCCTCACACCATTCCGTTGCGGCGCCGACTACCGCTATGGTCCCCGTCGGTGGACCGAGACCCCTCGTTCCCGCCATGCCCTCGGGGGGAGGGAAGGAACTAAAGACGATGCCCCTACCCATACCGCGGCAGAGAGCGATCCCGGCCGTGGAGAGTGGTCGGGCGCCGGCCGCGTCCCCAGGCGGCACCTCCGAGGAAGAGGCTCCGCGTAAGGACGAGACGGTCGAGAACGCCACCCACACCACACTGACGCTGCTGCTGATCGAGGACGATCCCGGCGGCTCCGCGCTCGTGCCCGAGATGCTCGACTCGACCGGCAAGCCGATCCGCGTGCGCACCGCCCGCAACCTCACCGAGGCCGAGCGGCTGCTCACCGACGACGTCCACTGCATCCTGCTGGACCTGGCGCTGCCGGCGGCCGGCCGAAGCAGTGACGAGGACGAGCTCGGCGTGCTCAAGCACGTCCTGGAGCTCGCGCCCCGGCACGCCGTCCTGGCCCTCACCGCCTCCGGCGACGCCGAGCGCGGCACCGAGGCCGTGCGCGTCGGTGCACAGGACTACCTCTTCCGGGATGAACTGGACGCGCGGCTGCTCAGCCGTGCGATCCGGTACGCCGTGGAGAGGAAACGTTCCGACACGGCCGAGCGGCGCCTTGCCGAGGGCCGGCTGCGGGCCCAGGAGAACCGGCGCCTGGAGCGCGGGCTGCTGCCCACGCCGCTGCTGGAGGGCTCGTCGCTGCGGTTCGCCGCGCGGTATCGGCCGGGGCGCTCGCGTGCGCTGCTGGGCGGAGACTTCTACGACGTCGTCCGTACGGCCGACGGCACCGTGCACGCCATGATCGGTGACGTCTGCGGGCACGGGCCCGATGAGGCGGCCCTCGGTGTGGAGCTGCGGATCGCCTGGCGGGCGCTGACCCTGGCCGGGCTGTGCGGGGACGAGCTGCTGGGGACGCTGCAGAAGGTCCTTGAGCACGAGCGGGCCGACGACGAGATCTTCGCGACCCTGTGCACGGTGGACATCGCGCCGGACGGCCGACGGGCGGGGCTGTGCCTGGCGGGGCATCCGTCGCCGCTGCTCGCCCGGGCCGGGCGGCCGGCGCAGCTGCTGCCGTACGACAACAACGGTCCCGCACTCGGTCTGCTGCCCGGCGCACGGTGGCCTCGTATGGAGGTGAAGCTGGGGGCGGAGTGGAGCCTGATGCTCTACACCGACGGCTTGATCGAGGGCCGTGTCGGCGAGGGGCGGGAGCGGCTCGGGCAGGACGGCATGGTGGAGATGGTCCGCCGCCAGCTCTCCGAGGGGTTGAGCGGGGAGGCGCTGCTGCGGGCCGCTGTCAATGAGGTGCGGGACCTCAATGGCGGTGAGTTGACGGACGATGTGGCTGTGCTGTTGCTCGACCGCGGGGCGTGAGTTCGGGGCGTGAGTGCGGGACTCGCCCCGCGCCCCTGAGGGCGCGCCCCTAGGCGGCGCTGATCAGCGGCCGCCGTTCCACGGGCCGTACGGGCCGTCGCTGCTGGAGCCCCTTCTGCTGCGGCCGCCGCCGGGGAGGCTCTTGATCGCGGGGCGGACGTCGACCATGTACACGATCGTCGCGATGAGGCCGATGATCGGCAGGAACGACAGGATGTTGAAGATCAGGTTCACCACGAAGGCGATGCCGAGGATGATCAGCCAGAACGGCTTGGTCTGCTTGTCGGCCGCTCGGTAGGCGTCCTCCCGGCGCGTGGCCGCGTCGATCAGCGCGAAGCCGCTGAAAAGGATCAGGGCCATGCTCAGCAGCCACATGAACCCCGCGAAGCCCTGCATCAGCACAACGTCCACCACCCGATTCGGCTCGTACCTACGCGGTCACCGTACCCGCAACCGCCGGACCGCTACCCGAACAACGGGCCGAGCACTCCGTAAGTGCCCGGCCCGTGTCGAACGGCCCTGTTTCACCCGTACGTGTTACTTGGCGGGCGGGGTCGTCTTCTTGGCGGCGGTGGTCTTGCGGGTCGTGGTCTTCTTGGCGGCGGTCTTCTTCGCCGCAGCCTCGGCGGCGGGCTTGGCCTCGGTGGACTGCGCCTCGACCTTGTCCTCCTTGACCTCGACCGGCTCGGCCTTGGGCTCGACGGCCACGGCGAGCTCCTCGATCTCCTCGGCCGCCTCGCCGCGCCAGGTCTTCACGGCCTGCTCGCCGTGCTCGGCGACCTTCTCGTAGGTCTCACGGGCCTTCACGGCGTACTCGGCGGCGACGCCGACACCGCGCAGCGCGATGTCCTGGGCGGTCTCGCCGAGCTTCTTCAGGTCGGCGTCGAGGCTGCTGCCGAACTTCTTGAAGTCCGCGTCCAGGTTGCTGCCGAGCTTCTTGATGTCGGCGTCCAGGCTGGTGATGAACTCGTTGACCTTGGCCTGGATGCTCTCCTGGGCCTCCTTGGCCTTGGCACCGGCCTCCTTGGCACGGGCCGTGGCCTTCTCCTGGACGGCCTTGGGGTCGGTGCCGCGAACGGCCTCGATACGAGCCGGCGCCTCGGCGCGCAGCTGCTCCACCAGACCGGGCACCTTCTTGGCCTGCTGGTAGGCGAGGTCGGCCGTACCGGCGGCGAAGTAGAGCGGGGTCGGGTCGCTGAGGGTCTTACGCAGGTCGTCGGCGATGGCCATGGTGATGGTCCTCCCGGGTTGCTTTCAGGTGAGGGTTTTGGATCCCGCGGTCGGCCGGACGGGTACCCGAACAGTGCCGGACGAGTGCCGTAAGGCTGCTCGCCCATGCGCGCCGGTCGGTGCCGGTGCGTGCTGTGCGTGCCATGCGGGCCGCGCGTGCCGTGTGTCCGTTGTGCGGTGGCACTTGGCGCGCGTACGGCGGTGCATGGTCAGCCGGCCGACTGCCGCGGGTTGGTCGGGTTCTCCGGGTCGGCGGCGTCGCTGCCGTCGGACTTACCGGTCGTGCGGGTCTTGCTCGTGTTGCCGGTCTTGCTCGTCTTGCTGGCCTTGCTCGTCTTGCTGGTGGTGCGAGTGCGGCGCGTGGCGGACTTGCGGCCGCCGTCGGCCGCGCTGTTCGTGCCGTCCGCGCTCTCCGTGCGGGTCGTGCCGGTCGTACGGCCGCGGCGTACGGCGGTGTCGCCGCCCTGGCTGTCCGGCGCGCCGTCGCGATGGTCATCGCCGTCCCGGATGCCCGGTTCCGAGCCGAGGGCCTCCGCCGGCACGACTGCCTCGGCGGGTATCCCGAACCCGTTCTCCTTGCGGAAGGATTCGTAGATCTGGAGCAGCACCTGCTTCTGCCGCTCGTTCAGCGTGGGATCGGCGAGGATGACGGCGCGCGTCTCCACCTCGTCCCGGTCCCGCTCGGCGTCGAGGATGCCGGCGCGCACGTACAGCGTCTCGGCGGAGATCCGCAGCGCCTTGGCGACCTGCTGCAACACCTCCGCGCTCGGCTTGCGCAGCCCGCGCTCGATCTGGCTCAGATACGGATTGGACACCCCGGCGGCATCGGCGAGTTGCCGCAGTGACAGCTGCGCGTTGCGCCGCTGCTCACGCAGATAGTCGCCGAGATTGCCGACGTTGAGCGATGCCATGTCTCCACCTTGCCGCACTCTCGCTAACTATTGCAAGCACCCGCTTGCAAAAGTGCGCCACGCCACGTCGCGACGAAGGCGTGTCGGTGGCGTCGGTGGCCTCACTGACGTCAGTGAGGCCAGTGACGTCAGTGGTGGTCCCCGTGTCGGCCGAGGGTTTGTACGGGTGTCGCGTCGGGGCGGGTCCACTGGGGGACGGGGCGGCTGGTCGGGCCCCAGGTGGCGTTGCCGTCGGCGTCCGAGCGCCAGTACCAGCAGATCGGCGCGCCGTGCCCACCGACCGGGGCGCCGACCTCGGGGGACTCGGGCCAGCCCTCGGGGTCGTCCTCCCAGGCCTCGCGGCGGCCGTAGGGCGTCATGTCGAGCAGGCCGAGGGCACCGTTGACGCGTTCGTTGCCGCGACCGGTCGTGGAGTAGGTGAGGAAGGCGCGGTCGCCGTCGCGCAGGTAGCAGGTGAGGTACCCCATGTCGCCGCCGGCCGGTCCGGCCACGCCGCGCACCGAGTACCAGGGCTGGGTGTAGCCCATGAACTCGACGTAGGAGGCCACCTCGTCCCAGGCGCCCGTGGTCAGGATGGCGAACGAGACGCCGCGGGCGTTGAGGTAGGCGGCGTCCTTCAGGTGCCAGGCCGTGGTGGTGCAGCCCTCGCACTGCCCCTGGTGCGGGGCGCCGTCGTACCACATGTGCTTGTAGACCACGAGCTCGTCGCGGCCCTGGAACAGGTCCAGGAACGGGACCGGGCCGTCGGGTCCGACGACCTCGACCTTCCCGTCGAACTCCACCATCGGCAGCCGGCGGCGGGCCGCGGCGATGGCGTCCTCCTCCCGGGTGTGGGCCTTCTCCCGGACCAGCAGCTCGTCACGGGCGGCCTGCCAGGTGGCCAGGTCGACGACGGGCGGGCGGCCGGGCAGCGCGGGGGTGGGCGTGGACGTCATGGCTTCCTCCGTGGTGTGCCTCGCGGGTGGCGTTGGGTGGCCTCACTACAGACTCGCGCCCCCGCCCGAACTCATCGACCGACGCGCGGTGAGAGCACCTGCCACACACCGGAATTGGCGCCCTCGGAGGCGCCCGGAGTGGGGCCGTACACGGTCTCGGTGGGGCGTCGGACGCGGCTTCGGGCGTGGTGGGTGCTCGTTGGTCGGCCGTCCCCTGACAGGGCTTCACCCGCCCGTCCGCGGACTCGACGAAACTGCTCTGACCTGGTGTTTTCCTGGATTCTTTCTAGGCTGGGGAGATCTGCCGGACGCCATGGGAGGGGTCTTCGTGAGTGTGGTTGGCGTGGAGAGGGATGGCATGGAGGGGGATGGCATGGAGGGGGATGGCATGGAGTACGACGCTGCCCGCATCGAGGTGCTGGAGGGGCGGGAGGCCGTTCGCAAGCGGCCCGGGATGTGGGTCGGCTCGGTCACGGAACGCGGCCTGCATCAGCTGGTGTTCGAGGTCGTGGGCCGGGCGGTGAACGAGGTGTCGGCCACGGGTGCCGGCCGCGTCGACGTCACGCTCACGTCCGACGGCGGCGTACGGGTCGCCGACGACGGGCCGGGCGTCGCCTTCGAGGCACCGGCCGCCGGGGACGCCGACGGCCCTGGTCTCGAAGCCCTGCTGACCAGCATGTGCGCCGGGTCCGAGCCCAGTGGTCGACGCCTCGTGGGCGTGGGCCAGTTCGGCGCGGGGCTCTTCGTCGCCAACGCGCTGTCGAGCCGGCTGACGGCCGAGGTGCGGCGCGAGGGGGTGCGCCGGGCGCAGGAGTTCGCGCGCGGTGTCGCTCTCGCCCCGCCCTGCGCCGCGGGGCCCGCGACCGGCAGCGGGACCACTGTCGCCTTCTGGCCCGATGCCGGGATCTTCGAGACGACGGAGTGCTCGTTCGCCGTGCTGGCGGAGCGGTTCCGGCAGGTGGCCTTCCTCAACCGGGGACTGGAGATCTCGCTGACGGACGAACGCCCGGCGGGAGGGGCCCGGGTGGTGCGGTTCCGGTTCCCGGACGGGGTACGGGACTTCGTGGCCGCCCTCGACGCGGAGGCGGGGGCGTCCCTCCATCCGGACGTCATCGGCTTCGAGCGGGAGGACCCGCGGATGGCGGGGACGATGGAGCTGGCGTTCCTGTGGAGCGGTACCCGCTGGAACGGTTCCCGTGCGGAGCGGGTGCGCGGCTTCGCCAACAGCCTGGCCACGCCCGAGGGCGGCACGCACGTGGACGGCTTCCGCGACGGGGTGGCCGCCGCTGTCACCACGTACGCGCGGAAGCGGGGGTTGCCGGCGGCGGTGGAGGTGGATCCCGGTTCCGTGGCCGACCGGATCGGCGAGGGCCTGACGGCGGTCGTGTCGGTGAAGCTCGACCGTCCCGAGTTCCTCGGCGCCACGAGGGGGCTGCTGGGCAATCCCGAGGTGCGCGCCTGCGTCGGGGAGGCCGTACGGGAATGTCTCGACGGCTGGTTCGAGGAGCATCCGGAGCGGGCCGCGGAGGTCGTCGACCGGATCGTCCGGAGCGCCCAGGACTGATACGGGGCACCCAGAAGGAGCCTTCACTCCCGACCCGACGACCGCCCCGTCACCACCCGCTCCACATGCGTACGAAAGCTGCGCGGCGGGCGACCCGTCACGCGGAGGACGGTGTCGGTGGTCCGGTCCTCGGCTCCTTCGGCGATGGATCTGTCCAGGCCGGCGAGCATCGCCGCGAACTCGGGCGGCATCGACCGGGCGAGGTGATCGCGGAGCTGCTCGTACGTCAACTGCCGGTGCGTGACGGCCCGGTCGGTCACCTCGCCGAGGATGGTCGCGACGTCGGTGTGGCTGAGCGCCTCCGGGCCGGTGATGACCAGATCGGTGTCGGGGGCGTGGACGTCGGTCAGCGCGTGTGTGGCCACGGCCGCGATGTCGTCGGCGTCCACGAAGGCCACGCGCCCCTCGCCCGCCGCCGTCCGGATCGTCCCCTCCTCGCGGATGCTCCGGGCGTGCAGGTGGTCGCCGGTGAAGTTCTGCATGAACCAGGACGGCCGTAGGACCGCCCACTCGTCGAAGAGGCCGGGCAGCGCCTGGTGCACCTGGCCGACGGCCGGGCCTC
This sequence comes from Streptomyces sp. NPDC059010, assembly GCF_042740355.1. Lineage (NCBI taxonomy): Bacteria > Bacillati > Actinomycetota > Actinomycetes > Kitasatosporales > Streptomycetaceae > Streptomyces > Streptomyces sp. NPDC059010. The sequence continues at coordinate 87,813 of NZ_JBHYJA010000034.1, read as the reverse complement.
CGGCGGGGATCGCCGAGGAACTGAGCAGTACGGCCCGGCGCACTCCGCAGGCCCGGGCCCGCTCCAGGAAGGGGAGCATGATGTCGGCCGGGGTCGCGGAGGCCAGGGGCGGGACGAGGTAGACGTGGTCCGCGCCGGTCAGGGCCTGTTCGTGGGTCGAGCGGTCGTACCAGTCGAAGCCGACGTCGAGCCGGGCCGCCTTGACCCGGTGCCCCCGGGCGGCGACGCCCCGGGCCACCCGGCTGCCGGTGGTGCCGGTGGCCCCGAGGACCAGGACGGTGACGGGCGGCGTGGTCATCGGTCCCCCTGAGCGAAGGCGGCGGCGCCGTCCTGGGGGATGCCGAGCGGGTTCCAGTAGTCGCGGTAGTGGGTGATACGGCCGTCCGCGACCGAGACCACGGCGACGTAGGTCATGTCGAAGGGGTCACCGCTGGGGACCAGCCGCCCGACCCCGCGCATCTCGACCACGATCGTCTCCGGGTCGAGGGTCTGGTGGATCTTCAGGTCGGGGAAGGCGTGGAGGTCGATGTGGTCGGGGTAGTCGCGCATGTAGTCGAGGACGGCGGCCCTGCCCTCCAGCCGCCTCGGCCATCCCTCGGGAGCGAACGGGAACTCGAAGACACCGTCCTCGTCCCACAGGTCGACCCAGGCGGGGATGTCCTTGTCGAGCAGCAACTGCAGGCCGTGGCGGTACAGGTCGGCCGGGTGCGCGGGCGCGGGCATGGGCTTGGACATGGGCGTGCGCATGGGCATGTGGGCTCCTTCCGTTACGATACGGACCCTGGGTCCGGTTAACGCTCCGCCACGATACGGACCCAGGGTCCGTTTACGCAACCGGAGGAATCACCGTGCCCGAACGCAAGCCCCGCGCGGACGCCGTACGCAACCGTGAGGCCGTCCTCGCGGCCGCCGACCGGCTCTTCGCAAGCTGCGACAGGCCCGAGCAGGTGACCATGGCCGACATCGCGGTCGCGGCCGGCGTCGGCAAAGCGACCCTCTTCCGCGGCTTCACCGACCGCACCGGGCTGATCCGCGCGCTCTACGAAGCCCGGCTCGAACCGATTCGCCGGGCCATCACGGACGGCCCGCGCCCCCTCGGACCGGACACCCCGCCGATGGAACGCGCCCTCGCCCTGCTCGACGCGGTCCTGTGCTTCAAGCTCGACCACCGGCACCTCTCCCTGGCACTGGAAGCGGCGGGCACCGACAGCCCCTACGGCGCCGACCACTACGACTGGTGGCACGGCACACTCCGCCGCGTACTGGAGCAGCTCCCCGGCCTCGACGGCAGCGACTTCGCCGCACACGCACTGCTCGCCGCCGTCCGCGCCGACCTCGTCGACCATCTGGTCGACCGACAGCACATGACCCGCGAGCAGCTGCGGGCGGAGCTGGCCGCGTTCGTGACGCGGGTCCTGACCGAGTCCGGGGAACTGTCTCCCTCCCCATGACCGGCCACCACCACCGCCGCCACGCCACCCCATGTCACAACCGTCCGCCCTGTCTCGTCCCAGGTGCAGAGACCCACTTCGGAATTCGGAAACTGGCAGGTGAGGGACATGCACGTGTTCGTGGCAGGAGGGACCGGGGCACTGGGCAGGCGGCTGGTGCCGCAGCTGGTGGCCCGGGGGCATCAGGTGACGGCCACCACGACGAGCTCGGCCAAGCTGGGGCTGCTGGCGGAGCTGGGCGCGCGGGGTGTGGTGATGGACGGGCTGGACGGGATGTCGGTCGGAGAGGCGGTGGCCGCGGCGCGGCCGGACGCGATCGTGCATGAGATGACCGCGATCTCCGGCAAGGCCGACATGCGGCACCCCGACCGGTCCTTCGCCACCACCAACCGGCTCCGCATCGAGGGTACGGACCACCTGCTGGCCGCCGCCGAGGCGACCGGCGTACCCCATGTCGTCGTGCAGAGCTTCGCCCAGAGCTACCAGCCCGGCGCCGGGCTGCTGACCGAGGAGGACCCGATCGAGCCGGGCACGGCGACGATGGCGCGCAGGATCTCGACGGGTGTCCTGCACATCCAGGACGTGGTGCCCAAGGCCGGCGGCACGGTCCTGCGCTACGGCGGGTTCTACGGACCGGGCGCCAGTGACGACGTGGTCGAGTTCGTACGCAAGCGGAAGTTCCCGCTCGTGGGCGAAGGCACCGGCTGGAACTCGTGGGTGCACCTCGACGACGCGGCGAGCGCCACCGTCCTGGCCGTGGAGAAGCAGGCCAGGGGCGTGTTCAACATCGTCGACGACGAGCCGGCGCAGGTCCGCGAGTGGCTGCCGTATCTGGCCGAGTGCGCCGGTGCCAAGCGGCCGATGCGGATCCCCAGGTGGCTGGCCAGGCTGCTGGCCGGGGAGTTCGCGGTGTCCCTGATGACCGAGGGACGCGGCTTCTCCAACGCGAGGACCAAGCGGGAACTCGGCTGGGGGTTGCGCCACCCCTCGTGGCGCCAGGGCTTCAAGGAGGAGCTGGCGTGACCCGGACCCAGGAGTTCGAGGAGCTACGGCCGCTGCTGTTCGCGATCGCCTACCGCATCCTCGGCAGCGTGAGCGAGGCCGAGGACGCCGTCCAGGAGAGCTGGCTGCGCTACGAGACCTCCCCGACCCGGCCCGCCTCGCCCAAGGCGTTCCTCTCGGCCGTGGTGACCCGGATCTCGATCGACGTGCTGCGCTCGGCCCGCGTCCGACGGGAGACGTACGTCGGACAGTGGCTGCCCGAGCCGCTGCTCAGCGACCCCTACGAGGACCCGGCGCGCTCGGCCGAGCTGGCCGACTCGGTGTCGATGGCGGCCCTGCTGCTGCTCGAACGGCTCAGCCCGCTGGAGCGCGCGGTCTTCGTGCTGCGCGAGGTGTTCGGGTTCGGCTTCCCCGAGGTCGCGTCGGCGGTGGACCGCTCGGAGGCGGCGTGCCGTCAGCTCGCGGTACGGGCGCGACGGCACATGGCCGCCGGGCGCCCCCGGTTCGAGGCGGACCGGCGGGAACGGGACGAACTGGCGGCCCGGTTCTTCGACGCGCTGCGGGAGGGCGACGTCGACGGGCTGCGGGCGCTGCTCTCCGCCGACGTCCAGCTGGTCGGCGACGGCGGCGGCAAGGCCCCGCAGCTGGCCAGGGTCGTCTTCGGCGCCGACAAGGTGGCCCGGGTGCTGGCCGCGGCCTTCCCCTGGCTGATGCGGATCGACATGACGCTGGAGCCGCGCGAGGTCAACGGCCAGCCCGGCGCCGTACTCCGCGACCGGGACGGCAAGGTGACCAACACCCTGGCCCTCGATGTGCTGGACGGCCGTGTCCAGATGATCCGCTCGGTGCAGAACCCCGACAAGCTGGGCCATGTGGGCCCGGTCGCGGACCCCTGGGCGGTCGCCCGTGAGGTGAAGGAGGCCCGCCGGGCCAAGGCTTGAGCACCGGGCTGGGGGCTTGAGCGCCGTAGCCACCAAGTACCCACTTTTTTGTGGGTACTTGGCAACGGCCGCCGGACATCCGAACCTGGGTGCAGGTGATCGGAAAGACACCCGCACCGCATCGAACGGAGGTGAACGCCCGGATCAGGCCGGAGCAAGCCGGAGCAAGCCGGATCAAGCCGGATCAGGCCGACCGGCTCTCGGTCATCCTCTCCAGCCGTCGATACCCCCACTCCGCCAACGGAGCCACGGCCTCGGCCAGGTCGCGGCCGAAGTCGGTCAGGGAGTAGACGGTCTTCAGCGGCAGGACGTCGTACACCTTGCGGTGCACCAGCCCGTCCGCCTCCATCTCACGCAACGCCTGCGTCAGCACCTTCTCGCTGAGGCCCGGCAGCCGACGGCGCAGTTCCGCCGGACGGGCGGGGCCGTCCTCCAGCAGCCACAGCAGCGACGTCTTCCACTTGCCGTCGATCACGGCGATCGCGGCGGTCACCCCGCACACATTCGGGTCATGGCGTCGATGCGACATTTCCCCACCCCTTTTGTCATCAATTATCGCCACCTTACAAGGAGTTGAGTCATGCCCACCTACGACCACGAGTCCGCCGTCACCGTCCTCGGTCTGGGCCCGATGGGCCGCACCCTGGCCGGTGCGTTCCTGGACGCGGGGCTGCGGGTCACCGTCTGGAACCGCACGCCCGGGCGGGACGGGGAACTCCTCGACCGTGGTGCCGAGTCGGCCGCGTCCCCGGCGGAGGCGGTCGCCACCAGTGCGCTGACCGTCGTCTGCGTGGTGAACTACGACGCCTCCGACGCCGTTCTGCGGCAGGACGCGGTGACCGACGCGCTCAAGGGCCGTACGGTCGTGAACCTGACCGCCGACACCCCGGCCCGCGCCCGGGACACGGCCGAGTGGGCCGCCGCGCACGGCGTCCGCTATCTGGACGGCGCGATCATGACACCGACCACGACGATCGGCACGGCCGACGGTGTGTTCATCTACAGCGGCCCCGAGGAGCTCTACCGCGAGCACCGGCCCATCCTCGACGCGCTCGCCGGCACCCACACCCACCTCGGCGAGGACATCGGCCGCGCCGCCGCCTACGACATCGCCCTGCTCGACATCTTCTGGACGGCGATGGCCGGCTACGCGCACGCCGTGGCCGTGGCCCAGGCCGAGGGCATCACCGCACGGGAACTCGCCCCGTTCGCCCAGGGCATCAGCGCGATCCTGCCGGCGCTCTTCGAGGAGTTCGCGGGCGACGTCGACGACCGCACCTACTCCGGCGAACTCAACCCCATCACCTCCGCCGTCTCGACCATGGCCCACATCGTCGAGGCCTCCGAGTCCCACGGCATCGAGGCGAACGTGATCCGCGCCGCCGAGGGCCTGGCCCGCCGTGTGGTCGCCCTCGGCCACGGCACGGACGGCTACATGCGAGTCACCGAACTCCTGGGCCGCGCCCGGCGGTAGCCCCTCCTCCAGGGCGGTCCAGGCACCGGTCGGTGAGGGCCGCGTCCGCGTCATCTCCCCCAGGTCGCGGCCCACACCGGCCCCCCGGGCACGGCCGGAACCCCTCAGCCCTCGAACCCCTTCTCCGCAAGGATCTTGTCGATCCGCGCCCGATGCGCCGCTTCCCAGTCGTCCAGGGTCTCCGCGGCCTCCTTGGCCAGCTTCGCCCGGGCCGCCACGAGCACCTCGTCCCGGCGGGCGGCCGGCACGACCACGACGCCCTCCTCGTCGGCCACCACGATGTCCCCGGCGTCGACCGAAACACCCCCGCACCGCACCCGCTCGTTCAGCGGCCGTACGACGGACTTGCCGCCCGGGATCGGGATGACGCCGCGTGCGAACACCGGGAACTCGATCTCCCGTACCTCCGCCAGGTCCCGGATCAGCCCGTCGGCGACGAACCCGGCGACGCCCCGGCGGTGGGCGACGGCGCAGACGTTCCCGCCGGCCAGCGCGTAGTCCAGGTCGCCCGACTCCACCACGACGACCGATCCGGGCTCGGCGCGGTGGATGGCCGCGTGCAGCATCAGGTTGTCCCCGGGCGGGCACCGCACCGTGAACGCCGGCCCGGCGATGCGCGGCACCGGGTTCCACAGCGGACGCATCCCGATGTCCATCACCTGCTCACGGCCCAGCAGGTCGGCGAGGGTGGTCGTGGGGATCTCCTGAAACTCGTTCATGGCAGTCATACAAGGAAAGTTACCGTCATGGTCATGACCGCCGGGGCGGCTCTCCCAGCCCGAAGGGTCACCACGGCAACGGCCGCCCATGCACCACCTCCAACCCCGCCACCGCCCGCGTCACCACCACATACAGCCGGTGCAGCCCCCGCTCCTCCGCCTCCACGATCGCCGCCGGTTCCACGGCGACGACATGGTCGTACTCCAGCCCCTTCACCACACTCGCCGGCACGACCGCCACCCGCGCCCCCAGCTCGTCCGCACCCCCCGCCTCGATCCCGGCCGACTCCAGCGCCGCCCGCACCCGTCCCACCTCCCCGTCGGCCGCGACGACCCCCACGGACCCCTCCCGGCCCAGCGCATCCCGTACGGCACCCACGACCGCCCCCGGCAGATCGCCCCCGGCCGCCCGGAACCGCAACTCCCCGTCGCCGCGCAGCGAACGGGCCTCCGGCACCTCCACGTCCAGCCGCTCCAGCAGCCGGTTGGCCAGCGCCAGTACCGCCCCGGGCACCCGGAACCCCGTGGTGAGAGGCACGACCGCCGCGTCCGGTTTGCCGAGGTGCCGCAGCACCGTCGCCCACGACCGCGCGGCCCACGGCGTCGTCCCCTGCGCCAGATCCCCCAGCACGGTCACCGACCCGAAAGGTGCCCGGCGCGCGATCGCCCGGCACTCCATCGGCGACAGGTCCTGCGCCTCGTCGACGACGACATGGCCGTACCCCTGCGGATGCTCGATGAGCCCGGCCACCTCGTCGAGCAGCACCAGGTCGGCGGCCGACCAGCGCGCCGACTTCCACGACCGCGGCGGCTTCGCCCACAGCAGCGCCTTCTGCTCCTCGCCGGCCAGCACCCCGTCGGCGGCGGCCGCCAGCACGGCCGGATCCCCGAGCAGCGCGGCCACCACCTCCTCGGGCCGGACCCGCGGCCATACGGCGTCGACGTACGCCCCGACGGCCCGCGCCCCGGAGATCCGCCGCACCCACGCCCCGCTCTGCGGCCCCGCCCGCCGCTCGGCCTGCTCCTGAATGCGCCGCACCACCCGCGTACGCACCCGCTCCCGTCCGACGCCGTACGGCGGCTCCTCGCCCCGCACCCCGGCGACGATCCGCCCCAGCTCCTCCGCCGAGACCCGCCACCGGTACGAACCGTCCGGCACGACAAGGGAGTCGACGGCCCCGCCCCGGCCCCCCACCCGTGCGTGCAGCGCCCGCCGCAGCACCTCCGCCATCCGGACGTCATGCTTCAGGACAGCCGCGCGCTCACAGTCCACCCCACGGACCGGACATCCGGCGGCGATCTCCTCCCCGAGCGTCGACTGCCGCACGCCCGTCTCGCCGAGGGCCGGGAGGACCTGGGAGATGTACGACAGGAAGGTCCGGTTGGGTCCGAGGATCAGCAGGCCGCCGCGCCGGATGCGCTGTGGGTGGGTGTAGAGCAGATACGCGGCGCGGTGCAGGCCGACGGCGGTCTTGCCGGTGCCGGGCGCGCCCTGCACGCACACCGACATCGCCAGGTCCCCCCGTACGAGATCGTCCTGCTCGGGCTGGATGGTGGCCGCGATGTCCCGCATGGGCCCGACGCGGGGCCGCTCGATCTCACGGGCGACGATGTCGCTGACGCGCGACTCCCCCCGGTCGAGGTGCTCGTCCTCCAGCCCGGTCAGGTCTGCGGAGTCGCCGCGGCTGCCGGGTGCCCAGCCGAACCGTCGCCGTACCGAGACGCCCTGCGGATCACGTGCCGTGGCCTGGTAGAAGGCGCGGGAGACGGGGGCCCGCCAGTCCACGACGAGGGGCGGCTCGGCCGGGCGCTCGGTGATCCGCAGCCGCCCGATGTGCAGGCTCTGCCGCCCGGCCTCCAACCGCCCGAAGAACAGGGGCCCTTCGGGCAGCTCACGCATCGCCTTCGCATGGCTGCGCAGCTCGTATCCCAGCACCTCGGCATCGGCGCCGGAGGCGGAGACGTCCGCGCCGGTGACGACATGCTCCTGGGCCCCGTCGACCATGGCGGAGAGGGCGGTGCGGCAGCGGTCGTGGTGGGCGCGTTCCTGGACGAGGGCGTGGTGGAGGGAGGGTTCGGGTGACGTCATTCCATGGAGCGTACCCAAAACTCGTAACCGAGTTAAATTTTTTACTCAGGCACTGATCCACTCAGATGTGGCAGTCCCGCCTCCAGCAGCCCGAACGCCCGCTCGGCCGCCGCCACGGCATCCGCCTTCACCTCCGCGACGGACTCCCCGCCGGCGATCCGCCGCCAGTTCTCGTTCGCGAGGATCCGCTGTACGGCGACGATCTGCCCGGCGGCCAGCCGTGCGTCCAGATCCCCGCCGAGCGCCTCGGCGAGCGCGGCCTCCGAACGCTGCTGAAAGGTGTACGCGCGGGCGACGAGAGACGGGGTCCCGTACAGCAGAGAGTGAAAGGCGAGCACCTCGGGATGGTCGTTCAGCCCGGTCACCGGATCGCACCGCTCCAGCCCGTCCAGGAAGTGCCGCCGCAGCGCGGCTACGGGCGCGGGCCCCTCCCGTACGACCCGCGCGGCCTCGTCCTCGTGGTCGGCGAACCGGTACAGGACGAGGTCCTCCTTCGCCGGGAAGTACCGGAAGAGCGTCGGCTTGGAGATCTCCGCGGCGGCGGCCACCTCGGCGACGGAGACGGCGTCGAAGCCCTTCTCCAGGAAGAGGCGGATGGCGGTGTCCGACAGGGTCTGGTACATCCGCCGCTTCTTGCGCTCGCGCAGGCCAACCTCGCTCATGCCGGTGAGCCTACGCTCGGCCCGCGCCGGCGCCCCTATGCCAGGAGGCGGGCGAGGTAGGGGTTGGCCGGGGGGCGGGCGGGCAGGCCGAGGAAGGCGGTGGCGGCGGCGAGGGTCATCGCGAACGAGCCCGCCGCCGTGTCGGGAGCGTTCCGGTCCGCCCTCGTGAGCAGGCGGTCCAGATCCACGTACGCGGAACGGACGATCTCGATGCCCCGGTACGTCCGCCAGTCCTCCTCCCAGTTCCCGGTGCACTCGCCGGGCAGCCCGCGCTGCCAGCGGCGGATCATGCGGTCCCGGATCTCCGGCCTGGTCGGAGTGAGATGCATGTGCCGGACCAGGTCGTAGAGGGGGTCGCCGATCAGTGCCCGGTCCCAGCTGACGAGGGTCACCGCGAGGTGATCGTCGCGGCGCACCAGATGCCGCGGGCCGAGGTCGCCGTGCAGCAGGGACGGTTTGCGCTCACTCATCCGGTGCCCGGACAGGAGCTGGTGCAGACGGCCCGGGGCGGGGAGCCCGACGAAGCGGGCCAACCGCTGTGACGGCTTGGGCAAGTCCCCGACCAGCTCGACGAGTTGGGACGTCAGCCACTCGAAGAACCTGCCGTCCCCGGCGGCCGGGTCGATCTGCCGGTGGCCCACCCCTGTCAGTGCGGCGAGCTGGTCGACCAGTCCGTCGGCCTCGTGCGGGAGCAGACCGTGCACCGGGTGACCCGGGGGCGTCTCGATGTCCCGAGGGCCGACGTAGGTGTGGATCGCGACGGGATCGCCCCGGGAGCACTCGCCCAGCGCCAGGACCCTGGGCACCGCCACCGCGACGCCCGCGTCCTCGATCGCCCTGAGCACCGCGTGTTCGGGAAAGAAGCCACGCTCCCGTCGCCCGGCATCCGTCAGCCTGCGCCGGACCACCACCGGAGGACCACCGTCCGGCCCGGGGACCACCGTGTTGAGATGCGCGGTCCCCTTGAACACCCGGCCCGCCGGGGCCGACCCCTCCGCGAGCAGGGCTTCCCGCACGGCCGCGGCGGGAAAGCCCGGGTGCTCGGGGAGCCGGTGATCCGGCCGCCAGCCGAAGACCTCCGCGCTGCCGTCCCCACCTCTGGCGCCGTCCCCACTACGGGGGCCGTCCCCACCGCCGCTGCCGTCCCGGCCGTCGATGCCGCCGTGCCGGTCAATGCCGCCGTGGCCACGCGCTGCCCGCCACCGGAAGAGGGCCCGTTCGATCTCGTACTCGCTCGGTATGTTCCGCAGCCGGAGCGGCTCCGCCGCATCCTCCAGGGCCCGGCGCACCTCCGCCGTGGCCGCGTCGAGGTTCTTCTGGGTGATCGGTCCCTCCAGCGACCGCGCGGCACGCATGACGTCCGGGTACACGGACTGCGCCCGCTCGAAGGCCACGTAGTGACCCAGATCCCTGGCCAGGCCGGACACCGCCGCGGGCCGGATCCACTGCATGGCGTCGGCCCAGGCGTCGACCACTTCGGCCCACTGGTGGGCCGGGTAGCGCATCCGCACCAGGTGCGTCGCCAGATCGTGCAGCGGATCGCCGTACGTCGCCAGCTCCCAGTCGACGCAGATGAGCGGGGGCAGGCCGTCGTAGGCCATGATCAGGTTGTCGCGGTGCAGATCCGCGTGCAGCAGGCTGTACGGCCGTCTGGCCATGGCCGGGACCCGCTCGGCCAGCCGGGTCAAGGCGTCCTCGGGTATGCCGAGCGCCGCGAACAGCCCGCCGAAGGCAGGCCGGTTGGGCTGCCGGATCTGCCGGTCGGCGAGATGCGCCAGCGTGCGCAGGAAGCCCTGGCTGTCCTTGTCGTCGCTCGGCCAGACCGACGGCAGCGACGGCAGCCGGCCCCGGCGCACCTGGGCCATCCCGGCGAGCAGGCCGGCCAGGGCCTTGACCAGCACGGTGTCGACGGGCTTGCCGTTCTGGGTGACGCTGGACAGCGGCATGCCTTCCACATAGCTGTGGATCGAGACGCCGTCCGCCTCGGCGAGGCACCGCGGCACATGGGGCAGGGCCTCTCCGACGGCCTGGAGGATCCGCGCCTCGTCGTTCCAGGTCCTGATCACCACGGGCAGTGCATCGGCCCGTCGCTCCCGCACGGTCACGGACGTACCCACGTCGAGACCCACCAGCGTGGCCATGGCGTCCGTGAGCGGAACCACGTAGTTCATGTTGTGGTATCCGCTCGTCGCCTGCCCCAGCCTCGCGGCTCGCCGCACGAACTCCCCGACGATGTCGGGCGTAGCGCGCTCCCCGTGTGCAGGACGGGGAGGAGGAGGTGCGCCCACTGGCCGCTCCAGGGTGTCTGGTGTCACGCGGAGGAGAGACGAACGAAAGGTGAAAGCAACACCATAGGACCACAATCACTCACCGCACGGCTCAAGTTGCCGTCAGGTGTCACGAAGTACGCCCGCCGCTTCCCGGGCCCGGCACCATCGGGTGAGTGCGCCCATGATCTGCGCCGGACTCGGCACGAGATCCAGCCCCAGGGGACCGGCGGCGCCCATCAGGATCCGGCGCAACTTCAGCCCCGAGTGGACGAGTTGTCCCCAGTGGGAATCCGGCTCCGAGCCCAGTTTCAGGGCCTCGCGAATGACATCGGTGAACACCGACTGGGCTCTTTTGTAGTCGATGAGCCGGTCCAGATCCTCTTCCATGCCCTTCGCGCTGCCGGGGCGGACCGCTTCCACGGCCGTACGCCACTGCTTCGCCATTCGGCGCGCCTGACGCATCGGATACTGCATCAGATACAGATGTGTGGCCAGGTCGTAGAGCGGATCGCCGACCATCGCGAGTTCCCAGTCGATCGTCCAGAGCAATCGGTCGGGATCGACGATGAAGTTCTCGCGATGGAGGTCGGCATGCAGCAGGCAAAAGGGACGCTCATGGAGACCCGCCACCGTCTTGCGCAGTTGTCCGAACGCATCGGGTTCCACTCCGAGATCCCTGAAAAGGCTCTCGAAGGTCTTCAGGTTCTCCGCATAGACGCGTTCTTCGGTGAAACAGACGAGCCGCTCAAGAAAGCCGTTGGTGTCACCGTCCACCGGCCGGTCCACGGTGTCGCACTTCCGGTCGGCCGCGAGGGCATCGGCGTCCAGGGCCGCCAGCTGGCCGAAGACATCCACGATCTGCCGGAACGCGTCATCGGGAATACCCTGCCCGGACGCGTACATCGACCCGAGGGTGACCCCTTCGATGAAGTGCTGCAATCCACAGCCGTCCACGTCGACGACCTCGGGAATCTGGCGGACATGCCCCCGCAGCGCGGTCAGCAGCTGCTCCTCCGACGCGAAGCAACGCCTGTCGAACCACAGGAGATTGCTGCGAGGTGCGCGGCACTTCCACCGCCCCTGAGCCACTCCGCCCGCCCGCGGGGGCAGCGAGATCACATAGGTCTCGTGGTGGTAGCCCTGAAGTGGTCCCTCGACCGCACCAGGGTCTCCACCGATCTCGACCGCGCGCAGCCGAGCGACGGAATCTGGTTCGGGTGACATGGCCCGTTTCTCTCACCTTGGGGCCTTGCGGCGGGGCACCGGAGTGGCAGCACAGTACTCCGCCGCCCGCGCGTATCGTGCCAGAAACCCGCGACACGTCCGAGCGCCCCTTCCCCACGTCATGACCTGCGACAGGGGCCGTGGCACGACCTGCGGCACGACCGGAGACATGACCGGTGACATGACCTGGGACGCTGGCCGCCCGGCCCGAGGTGGTCCACACTGAATCGGATGACCGGGAGGAGACCCATGGGTGACGCAGCCGGCGAACGGGAAACGCTGCTCGGACTCCTTGAGCACGCGGACGCCGTGTTCCTCGACTTCGACGGGCCCGTCTGCGATCTCTTCGGCGATGCCTCGACCGCACCCGTCGCCCGTGAGATCAAGAAGGCGGTGCGTGCCGTCTGGGACTCCGACCTGGGGCCGGACATCGAGCGCTGCGACGACTCCCACGGCATCCTCCGGCATGTCAGGGACTTGTACGAGGGGCCGCTTCCTGTCCCCCCTCGGCTGCGGGAGGCAATCGCAGAGGCGGAGGAGATCGTGCGGCGGCAGGAGTACGCCGCCATCGACTCGGCCCGCCCGGCGCCGGACGTCACCGGTCTGGTGACGGCACTCCGCGACATGGGGATGCGCCTCGCGATCGTCAGCAACAACGCTCCGGGACCGGTCGAGTCGTACCTGGAACGCAAGGGCCTGCGGTGGGCGTTCAAGGAGGTCATCGGGCGTGACCCGCACGAACCCCGCCATATGAAGCCCCACCCCGACTCCGTCGACCGTGCGCTGGAGTCCCTGGGCGGCCTGCCTCCTTCCGCCTGCGTCCTGATCGGGGACCAGATCACCGATCTCCAGGCCGCCCAGGCCGCGAAGACCCGGTTCATCGGATACACCCGGTACCCGCGGCGGGCAGCGGAGATGCTGGAGCTCGGCGCCGACGCGGTCGTGTCGTCGCACGCTCCCCTCATCGGCGCGGCAGAAGCACTGCGGAAGCCGAACTGACCTTCTGGTGCTGCCGAGTTGGCCCGGGCATCATGGAATGCTCGGAGATCGGCAGGCGTCGTCGCCGCGCATGTCCGCGGCACACAGGGGGTAGCGGGTGTCTCCTCGCGGTCCGGGCACCGACGGCCCGTCCAGACTCGCTCGCGTACGGCACTCACTGAGCGCGTGGAAACCCCGCATCGTCAAGTCGCTGCTGGCCCTGGTGGCCGCGCTGGCCCTCGCGGCCGAGATCATCGAACCGCTCGGAAATCTGCTCAAGGAGCAGAGTTTCCTCGGCGGATCCTTCGCCGCGCTCATCGCCCTCATCCTCTTCGACGCCATCAGCGACTCCGAGTCACGGCAGGAGGCCGACGGCGTCCATGTCATGGCCACCTGGCACGACCTGTTCCGCCCGATGCGCGAGACGTTCGAGGCACGGCACATTCGCATCGACTTCTCCGGGTTCACGATGGAGACACTGCTCACGCTGCTCAGGCCGTCCCTGGAAAAGCTGGCCGACGAGGAAGCGCACACACAGGAGTTGACCCTGCGCATCATCATCGCGCACCTCAATCTGCCGATGAGCCTCCCCGGCAAACTGGAACCCGCTCCCCCGAGCGCCGGACTCCCCGCCGGCACGCTGTACTTCGCCGACTCCACCGAGAACCGCGAACGGATGCGGGACGCTTTCACCAAGCCCAACTGGAACGAACTCAAGCGTCTCCTGGACCGGGTGCGTGAACGCAATCCCCGTCTCACCATCACGTGCGAGGTACGGGAGTCGCCGCAGATTCCGGAGCGGAAGCTGTACATCTTCAACCAGGAGAAGGTCTTCCACCAGCCGTACGGCATCAAGGACCGGACCATTTCCTGGCGCGAGGACGACGTCCGCATTCTCGACACCGAGGGCTTCGGACACCGGTACGGAAAGGCCCGCGTCGTCGGCTGGGACATGCGGTCCACGTCCCGGGAGACTCAGGAGATAGCGGAGCACCATATGGAGTGGCACCGGAACCTGTGGGAGAAACTGGAGTACATAAAGCCCCGCAATCCGGTCATCGCCGAGCCGCGCTGGGTTCCTCCGGAGGTGCGGGGCGCTCGGTAGCGGCTTGGGACCGAGCGCTATTGGGCGAGCAGGTTCCAGAGCGAGTCGAACCACCTCTGCATGGTGCCCACGAAGACCGTGCCCGGGGAGTTCGGATCGTCGTCCTTCACGTGGTGGGTGAGGGTGGCGCCGAGGACGAGCACGTCGAGCGCGACGACTTCCTCATCGGGTTCCAGCTCGATCCTCCGCTCGATCACCTCGTACGGCCCCTGCAGCGCTTCGACGCCGTTGAGCAGGTAGGGCTTGGAGGTCGGGGCCGGCGGCACATGGCGGATCTGTAAATCGACCGACGGCACCACCCCCAGGTTGGAGAGGGAATTCAATGACAGCCGCAGCGAGGCGGTGTGCCGCTCGGTGATGTCCCGCTGGACGGTGTCCCGGGACACCGCGAACTCCTCGGCGAGGTCTCGCTGGGAAGGCAGGAAGGAACCCCGTACATAGGTCCCGTCGGTCATACGGACGCGCAACTCGTCGGCGATCCGGAGGAATTCCCTGCCGTCGATGCCGCCGGTCGGCTCCGCATCCACCCGGCTTCAGCCCTCTCCCCTGACCACCCGCAGCAACGGCAGCAGCGACGCCACGACATGCGACGCTCCCGCGTCGCTCAGCAGCTTCTCCTTGCGCTCGTTACGCGCGTAGCCGAGGAACGGAACGCCGGCCTCGCGGGCGGCCTGGCAGTCGGTGGGGGCGTCGCCGATGAACAGGGCTCCGGCCGGGGCCACTCCCATGGCGTGCAGGGCGCGGTTGAGGTAGTGCGGGTGGGGCTTGAGGTACTGGAGTTCCTGGGTGCGGCCGTAGATGTGGGGCTGGAAGCAGTCGAGCAGCCCGCGGTCCGCGAGATAGGCGCGGACCACCTGAGGGGAGTTGTTCGTCACGATGGCCGGCCGCGCGCCGACCGCCGTCCAGGTGCGTATCAGCGGGTCGGCGTAAGGGGTGGGCAGCGACGAGGGGACGGCCCGCAGCTCCTCCTGGGTGAGACGTTCCTCCAGCTCCGCGACCAGGTCACTGTCCGGGTGCCGGCGATCGACGGCACGCAGGACGGCATGAGGGTCGGCGGTGTCCCGTTCGGCGCCGGACAGCAGGCCGTGCAGGCCCCGTACCTCCAGCCAGGCCACCAGGTCGTTCGCGACCCGCTCGGCCTTGTGGCCGGCGAACAGCCGACAGATCGGCCCGTCGAAGTCCCAGAGGACCACACGGACAGGACCGATCAGATCACGCAGGTTCTCGGTCTGTGCCGCCACAGGTTCAGTCCGCTTCGCATCAGAAGTCACTAGGAGAGTGTCAGGTCCGTCGTGATGGTTTCCCAGAGGGCGTCGAACCACTTCTGGGATTCCTCCACGAACGCGGCGTCGCGCTGTCCGGCCTGTCGTACGAAGGAGAAGAGCAGGGACTGGGAGCCCAGGGCGTCGTACATGTCCAGGGTGCGGCTCTCGTACTCCTCCTGGCGTTCGGTGAGGACGTAGTAGCCGATCAGCGCTTCGTCGCCGTTGAGGAGGTAGAGCTTCACCGGCGGGGTGAACGGCAGGGCGCGGAAGGTGACCCGGACGTCGATGCCGTGGGTCGCGCGCACGGCCTGGAGGTTGTGCCGCAGCACCTGGGCCTGGGCGTTGCGCATCTCCAGCCACCGCTTGTGGACCGGGTCGTCGTCCTCCCGGCCCTCCACCAGCACCGGGAACGCCAGATGGATGTCCCGCGACGGCAGCAGGATGCGGGCCTCGATCGACTCGGGGCGGATCGAGCCCTCGTGGATCTGGCGGAGCGGCTCACCGAGGGCCAGCATCAGGGTCTCGGAGGTGTGGCATACGACGTCCACGCGGACGTGCGGTGCGGCGAACGCCTCCCCCAGCCGGGGGGCGAGGCCGACCATCGTCGGCTGCGGGGCGCCCCGGGTGGGGGCCGGGAGGGCGATGCGCGGCGGGCTGCCCTTGCTGACGTTGGTGAGCAGACCGTCCTCCTGGAGCGCGCGCAGGGCCTGGCGTACGGCGCCTCGCTCCACGCCGAACTCCTCGGCCAGTTCGGCCTGGGTGGGCAGGCGGTCGCCCGCCTTGAGCTCTCCGACGCGGATCCGTTCCCGCAGGATGTCCGCGATCTCCTGGGGCGAGAGTCTCCTGCTGCCGTTCACTGCCACGTTCTCCTGAGTCACGACCAAACGCTACAACTCGCACCTATCTAGCGGGAGTTGTTTGAGAGTTGTTTCAAAGTAGGGGCCAAGTGGGGACAACTTAGTCAGAGTTGGCGTCAAGTTGGTTTGAGTTGGCGGAAGTAATCCTTCCATCCCCAGGATCCTGAAGGAGGAAACACCGATGCCCGTCCTCGCGCTCCTCTCCGCCGTCTTCGTCGTCGGCGTCGAACAGACCCTCCAGTGGAAGTACGGAACCACCGGCATCATCGGCCTACTGCTGCTCACGATAGGCATCAAGGCCAAGAACCCCGCTATCAGTTCGATGGGGGCCGTCGTCCTCGCGATCCTGGTGTCGGGGCCCGCCCTATGAGTCTCGACGAACACCCAGGTCAAACGCTGTGGGAGACGATCAGCTCGTGAGCACCAGCTCCGAACTGATCGTCTCCCACAGTGCGTTGAACCACACATGCGACTGCTCCACGAACGTCGTGTCCCGCAGCGCGGCCCCCTGCTCGAAGGCGAACAGCATCGACTGGATGCCCGGGGCGTCGTACATCTCCAGGTGCCGGTGGTCGATCTCCACCTCGCTGCGGGCCACCGTGTAGTAGGCGAAGAGCGCCTCCGCGCCGTTGAGCAGATACAGCTTCACCGGCGGAGTGAACGGCAGCGCACGGAAGCTGACCTGGACATCGATGCCGTGCGTGGCACGCAGCGCCAGCAGATTGTGCCGGAGCACCTGCCCCTGGGCGTTGCGCTGGGCCAGCCAGCGGCGCCGTAACTGTGCGTCGTCGTCGGCCGAGTCGCCCACCGGGGTGGGGAAGGCGAGCGGGATGTCCCGGCTGGGCAGCAGGACACGGACGTCGACCTTGGCCGGATTCAGCTGTCCGACATGGATCTGGCGGAGCGGTTCGCCGATGGCGAGCGTGAGGGAGACCGAGGTCAGACACAGGGCGTCGATCTCGACGTGCGGGGCCGCGAAGGCGGCGGCGATACGCGGGGCGAGGGCCACCATGGTGGACTGCGGCGGTGCTCCGGGGCCGGTCAGCGCCGTTCTGCCGAGGTCGGGCGCGACGGTGGCCGGCGCTCCCTTGGAGACGTTGGTGAGCAGGTGCTCCGACTGCAGAATCCGCAGGGCCTGCCGTACGGCTCCGCGCTCGATGCCGAATTCATCGGCCAGCTTGGCCTGGGTGGGCATGCGCTGACCGGGCCGCAACTCACCCGAGGTGATCCGGGCGCGCAGCTCGTCGGCCACCTCCCGGTGTGACTTCTGTGGCCGCTGTGACCTCTTCCGCCCATTGACGGAGGCGTGTTTCGGCTCCACGACCAAACACTACAACTTCCCGCCATCTTTAGGCAGTTCCTGGGAAGGTGGTTATGAGACGCTTCCAAGCGGTCATAAGTACAGTGAAGTTGGTCGCCAACTTCAACAACATGGTCAAACTTCAGGAAGGTTGGCCATCCGAGTCGGCTCCAGGTTCGGCTGGCCGGGCTCCCTTCCGGAGGGGAGCCGGGAGCCCGGTCGGTCAGCACAGTCACAACTTCACAGCGACAACTGAACATCGACGGCACAGCCACAACTGAACAGCTCGCTACGGATGAGCAGACCTGTCATCGGCAGGGAGGAGGGCTCAGTGGCTGTCCGGGCACCGCGGTCGCCCGGACGTACGAAGCGGGGCGTCGGCCATCCGGGCGGCGCCCGCTCGTTCTTCTCGGCTACGTCAGGAGGTCGGCTACGTCAGCAGGTCGTCCACCTGGGCCTCGCCGTCCCGGTAGCGTCGCGCGATCTCCGCGCTGCAGTCGTCGGCCGTCCGCTGCAACCGCTGGCGGCGCCGCGACACCTGCTGCTCGTAGCGCACGAGCCGCCCCATCGCGGTGTTCAGCTCGACGTCCGTACGTGCCTCCAGGTCGGACAGTTCGACCTCCGCCAGCATCTCCGCCGCCAACCGCCGGTACTCCTCGCTCTGCGGGGTGCCCAGGGTCACATGGCGGGCCGAGGAGCGGTGGCGGGCCGGTGCGTCGGTCAGGATCTCCGGGAGACGGTCCACGACGGACGCCGCGCCGGCCGGGGAGCGGCGCGCCAGCTCCGCCCGCAGGATGTCGATCCGCCCCTGCAGCAGACGTCGTACATAACTCAGGTCCGCCTCGTCGCGCTGGGCGTCGCGGCGCAGGGTGCGCAGCTCCGGCAGGCTGAGTACGGTCAGATCGAGCTCGGGCGGATCCACGGGCAGCCGTGGACCCGGGCCCGGGTCGTCGGCGGTGCGTTGTGTGGGCGGGCGGATGCCGTCCAGGTTGGCCGCCTGGTTCAACACGACAGCCGCAGGCGGCTGCCCGGTACTCGGTGTGCTCATATGCCTCTACCGTCCCCTCGACCGGCGCGTGGAAGCATGGTGCCATCCCAACTGGCCGCTATGTGACCGAGTGCCCATGAACAGCCCCAGATGGGGGGTTAAGGAAACAAAAAGAAGCCCCTTACGAGGCAGTCTCGCGCACACGGCATGATGGCGGCATGCGAGCTGTGGTGCAGAGAGTGGACGGCGCGAGCGTCGTCGTGGACGGCGAGACGGTCGGGGAGATCAGCGGCGAAGGGCTGTGCGTCCTCGTCGGGGCGACCCACGAGGACACCAAGGAGAAGGCCGCCCAACTCGCCCGCAAACTCTGGTCGATCCGCATGCTGAACGACGAGAGGTCGTGCAGCGACATCGACGCCCCGCTCCTGGTCATCAGCCAGTTCACCCTCTACGGCGACGCCCGCAAGGGCCGCCGCCCGACCTGGAACGCCGCCGCCCCCGGCGACATCGCCGAGCCCCTGGTCGACGAGGTCGTCGCCCAACTCCGCGCCCTGGGCGCCACGGTGGCGACGGGCCGTTTCGGCGCCAAGATGCGGGTGTCCTTGACGAACGACGGCCCGTTCACCGTGCTGCTGGAGATGTAGTCGTACGACTTACGACCACGACCACGACCACGGCTACGGCTACGGCTCGACGACCACTTCCTGCGCGGCCGCGGTCTCCCCGGCCAGCAGCCTCGCGTCCAGCGGCACGTTCCGCTTGACCAGCGCGAGCGCGACCGGGCCGAGTTCGTGGTGGCGTACGGACGTCGTGATGAAGCCGATCTTGCGGCCGTCGGGTTCCTCGTCGGCCAGCCGGATCTCGGTGCCGTGCGCGGGCACGTGGACCTCGCTGCCGTCCAGGTGCAGGAAGACCAGCCGGCGCGGCGGCTTGCCGAGGTTCTGGACGCGGGCCACCGTCTCCTGGCCGCGGTAGCAGCCCTTCTGCAGATGCACCGCGGTGCCGATCCAGCCCAGCTCGTGCGGGATGGTGCGGTGGTCGGTCTCGAAGCCGAGGCGCGGGCGGTGGTGCTCGACCCGCAGCGCCTCGTGGGCCAGGATCCCGGCCGGCGGGCCCGCCTTCTCGGCGTACGACTCCAGGTCGGCCCGGGGCAGGAAGAGGTCACGGCCGTACGCCGTCTCGCGTACGGCGACGCCCTCCGGCACCTCGGCGATCGAACCCGCGGGCAGATGGACGACCGCGCGATCGGCCGTCCGGTCGGCGACCTCGACCCGGTAGAAGAACTTCATCGACTCCAGGTACGCGATCAGCGCCTCCTGGGTGCCGGGCTCGACATGGGCCCAGACCGTCGTCCCGTCGTCCACCAGATACAGCGCGTGCTCGATATGGCCGTGCGCGGAGAGGATCAGCGCCTCGGTGGCCTCACCGGTCGGCAGGTCGCTGACGTGCTGGGTGAGCAGCAGATGCAGCCAGCTCAGCCGGTCGTCGCCGGAGACGGCCACGACCCCGCGGTGCGAGAGGTCGACGAATCCGGTGCCGTCGGCGAGGGCACGCTGCTCGCGGAACAGATCGCCGTAGTGGGCGGCGACGCCTTCGTCCACACCCTCGGCGGGCACGGCTCCGGGCAGGGACAGCAGAGGGCTCTTCATATGACTAACCCTACGACTCGGTAGTTGAACTCTTCAGCGCACAGTCCTTGCACCGGCCGAAGATCGCGAAGTGCTTCATGTCCGTGTCGAACCCGAAGGTCTGCCGCAGTTTCGCCGTGAACTCCGCGGCCACCGACACATCGGCCTCGATGACGTTCTGGCAGTCGCGGCACACCAGGTGGATGTGATGGTGCCGGTCCGCCAGGTGATACGTCGGCGCGCCGTGCCCCAGATGGGCGTGGCTGACCAGCCCCAGCTCCTCCAGGAGCTCCAGGGTCCGGTACACGGTGGAAATGTTGACCCCCGACGCCGTCTTCCTCACTTCCACGAGGATGTCGTCGGGGGTCGCGTGCTCAAGGGTGTCCACGGCTTCGAGCACGAGTTGCCGCTGCGGCGTCAGCCGGTAGCCGCGCTGCCTGAGGTCGCTCTTCCAGTCGGTGCTCACCACACCGACGAGTCTAGGCCTACTTGAAAAAGGCGATCCCGTCGTCCGGCATGTCGTCGGGCAGGGCCTTGGCCCAGCGCTCGACATCCTCCGGGGTGACGACCTTCTTCAGGTGTGCCGACATGTAGGGGCGCAGCTCGACCTCGGGGGTCTGCTTCTCGCCGACCCACATCAGGTCGCTCTTGACGTAGCCGTACAGGCGCTTGCCGCCGGTGTACGGGCCGGAGGCCGCCGTGCGGGCCACCGCGTCCGTGACCAGGTCGATCTGCGGCTTCTTGGCCGCCATCTCGCCATACCAGATCTCGACGACGCCGTCGTCGCGGACCATCGTGACCTCGACCTTGCGGTCGGCGTCGATGCGCCAGAAGCCGTGCTCGGTCTCCAGCGGCCTGACCTTGTTGCCGTCGTTGTCCAGGACCCAGGTGTGGGACTGGTACTCCAGGAAGTCACGGCCGTCGTGCGTGAAGGCGACCTCCTGCCCGAAGTTGCACTTCTCGGACCCCGGGAAGTCGTGCACGCCCGCGCCCGCCCAGTTGCCGAGCAGGAAGGCGAGGGGGACCAGGTCCTTGTGGAGGTCGGACGGAATCTCGATCATGAGCAGCTCAGAAGTCTCGTAAGTCGGTGAACGCGGCGATCCGGGTCAGCGCTGGCCCTGGTACAGCTTCTTCACGGTCAGCCCGGCGAATGCGAGGACGCCGACGCAGACCAGTGCCAGCAGTGCTTCGAAGAAGATCTCCACGGGGTGCTCCTTGGTGAGCGAGGGTGCGGTTGCACAAGGCCGTGGCCAAGCTTACGCGGGCGCCCGCGGCACTACGATTCCGGCTATGGCGAAGAAGCTCGTGATCAAGGTGACGGCGGGGGCCGATGCCCCCGAACGCTGTTCGCAGGCGTTCACGGTGGCGGCGGTGGCCGTGGCGAGCGGGGTCGAGGTGTCGCTGTGGCTGACGGGCGAGTCCGCCTGGTTCGCCCTGCCGGGCCGCGCCGCCGAGTTCGAGCTGCCGCACGCCGCCCCGCTGCCCGACCTGATCGACGCGATCCTGGCCGGCGGCCGGCTCACCCTGTGCACCCAGTGCGCGGCCCGCCGGGACATCACGGAGAAGGACCTGATCGAGGGCGTACGGATCGCGGGCGCGCAGGTCTTCGTACAGGAGGCGCTCGGCGACGAGACGCAGGCGCTCGTCTACTGAGACCGGGGGCGCACCGCTACCGCGACCGGGGCGCGCCGCTACTGCGACCGGGGCGCGGCTCTACTGCGATCGGGGGCGTTTCTTGCCGTCCAGCTCGTCCCACCACTCGTCGGACTTGGGGTCGCCGGACGGGTCGTCCCACCAGCGGTCCTCCGGTCCCCGCCGGTTGGCGACCATCGCGGCGAGCGGCGGGATGACCATGGCGACCACACACATCCCGACGGCCACCGGCACCGACCACAGGCGCACGACACCCCACGCCAGGACGAAGAGCGTGATGCACGTCCCCATCATGGCGAAGTACATATGACGTCGCCGTGCGTACATGCTTCAAGGGTAGGTCCGGGTACGCCGAAGGGGCCGCACCTCGGGCGTCCAACCCGGTTGAGGTGCGGCCCCTCGGCCGTCACTTGTCCCTCGCGGTCAGACCGCGATGGCGACCTCGGCGAGAGCGCCCTTCTCGGCGACGACGACCGTGCGGTCGGCGGTGGCGCCGGGGATGAGCGCACGTACGGTCCAGGTGCCCTCGGCCGCGTAGAAGCGGAACTGGCCCGTGGCGGAGGTGGGGACCTCCGCGGTGAACTCGCCGGTCGAGTCCAGCAGACGGACGTAGCCCGTCACCGGCTCGCCGTCGCGGGTCACCTGACCCTGGATCGTGGTCTCACCGGGCTTGATCGTCGAGGCGTCGGGGCCGCCGGCCTTCGCTCCACACATGTCTTTCTCCAAGAGGGGTCTGACCGGAAGGAAGGCCGGTCGGGGGTTACGAGAGGGTTGGGACTTACTTGTTGGCGCCGAGCTCGATCGGAACGCCGACCAGGGAGCCGTACTCGGTCCAGGAGCCGTCGTAGTTCTTGACGTTCTCCACACCGAGCAGCTCGTGCAGCACGAACCAGGTCAGCGCGGAGCGCTCACCGATACGGCAGTAGGCGATGGTGTCCTTCGCCAGGTCCACCTGCTCCTCGGCGTAGAGCTCCTTGAGCTCGTCGTCCGACTTGAACGTGCCGTCGTCGTTGGCGTTCTTCGACCACGGGATGTTGCGGGCGCTCGGGACGTGGCCCGGGCGCTGCGACTGCTCCTGCGGCAGGTGGGCCGGGGCGAGCAGCTTGCCGGAGAACTCGTCGGGCGAGCGGACGTCGACGAGGTTCTGCGAGCCGATCGCGGCGACGACGTCGTCACGGAAGGCGCGGATGGACTTGTTCTGCGGCTTGGCCTTGTAGTCGGTGGTGGCCCGCTCCGGGACCTCCTCGACCAGCTCGCGGGCGTCCAGCTCCCACTTCTTGCGGCCGCCGTCGAGGAGCTTGACGTTCTCGTGGCCGTAGAGCTTGAAGTACCAGTAGGCGTAGGAGGCGAACCAGTTGTTGTTGCCGCCGTAGAGGATCACCAGGGTGTCGTTGGCGATGCCCTTCGCCGACAGGAGCTTCTCGAAGCCCTCCTGGTCGATGAAGTCGCGGCGGACCGGGTCCTGCAGGTCCTTGGTCCAGTCGATGCGGATCGCGTTCCTGATGTGGTTCTTCTCGTAGGCGGACGTGTCTTCGTCCACCTCCACGATCGCGATGTTGGCGTTGTCCAGGTTGTCCTGGACCCACTCGGCGTCGACGAGGACGTCGCTGCGGCTCATGCTCTTCTCTCCTCCGGGGCAGTTACGGCGGGGCGTGCGAGTGCGGTGGGGTGCGCTCGCTCATGCCGAGACGGCGCACCTGTGCCCTGGTCAGGGCGTGGGGAAACGCAGAAGTCGGAGCTTCCGCTCAGAAGGGGCGACAGAGCATGGCGGCAACGCGGCACAGGTCTACTGCCCGCCGCTTCGTGAGATCCGCCTGTCCCCGCGACCGGAGGACGCTTGTCGAACACTGCATGGGCTCGATCGTAGGGACGGACAGGCGGGCGTGTCACCGGCGTGTCGCATCCTGAGACGGGATCGTCCGGGATGTGGGATTGAATCACTGCCGAGGGCGCACGGAGGTGGTCTCCGCGCGCCTGCTCCGGCGATCACATCTACGGTACGGACGGAGCCGTCTCGCCAGTCGGACACACGGCGTTCAAGCGGTGTGCCGACCCGCGTACTACCCGCGGGCTACCCCGCGAGGCGGACGTTCGAACCCCGCACCGTGATCTCGACGCCGGTCTTCGCCGCCTGGACCTTGTCGAGCTGGATGCCGCCGGGCAGGCCCTCGATGTTCTGCTGGAAGTCGGTGATCGCACGGGCCTTGGCCTCGGCGATGTCGACGCCGCCGAAGTTGGGCAGCGTGTCGGCCTTCACCCGCACGGTGTCGCCCTGGGCGGTGACCGAGCTCAGGACGTAGACCGGCTCGGGCAGCTTGGTGCCGAGGACGGTGGCCTCCACAGCGACCTTGATCTTGCCGTTGCCGCCGTCGGAGAGGCCGATGACGCTGGCGGTGACGCCGGGGGCGACCTGGGTGGGCTCGGACTTGGCGGTCTTCAGCAGTTCGGCGTAGGTGATGGACGCGGTGCCGGTGGCGGTGGCCGCGGTGGCGGAGCTGTAGTCGCCGGAGAACTCGACGCCCTTCATGTTCGCCTTGAGGTCGTCGATCCGGATCGTCTTGCCGTTGGTGCCGGCGGTGGCCTCGTAGTCCTTGATGCCGACCTCGACGTCGTCCAGGGTGCCGCTCGCGACCTGGGTCAGGAACGGAAAGCCCTTGATCGACACGTCGGGCGCGGTGGCGAGGTTCTCGGTGTTCTGGAGCTTGCCGGCCGCCTCGTCCTCGGCGAACCCGACGGCCAGCCGGTCGGCCAGCACGAAGAGGCCGCCGAGTATCACGACGACGATCAGCAGTATCCGCAGGGCGCGCATGTTGTGGTGTTCCCCCCACCTTGGCGGTCATCAACGACGTTGGTCTTGACGGTCATGACGGTCAACGACGGCTGGTGGCCGTCATGCGTGAGGGTAACGCCGCACCGGGGGTTGACCGGCGAATTGTGGATCATCTGTAACAGGTACCTGGGGCGAGGAGCCCCTGGAACTCAGACCAGCGCGCGGCCCAGCACGTACACCGCCGGTGCCGCCGCCGCCAGCGGCAGGGCGACGCCCGCCGTGAAGTGGACGAACCTGGACGGGTAGTCGTAGGAGGCCACCCGATGGCCGATCAGCGCGCACGCCGCGGCGCCCGCCCCGAGCAGCGCCCCGCCCGCGCCGACCCCGGTCATGGCACCCCCGGCGACGCCCGCCCCGGCCGCCGCGAGCAGCGAGACCACCACGGAGGCCGGCGTCGGCAGCGGCAGGGCCCGGGCCAGGACGGCCACCGCGACCGCCAGCGCCCCGACGGTCACCGCGTCCGCCGCCGCCGCGAGGAATCCGCCCGCGACGATCGCCAGCGCGGCCGAGACGACCGTCGCCATCAGGCCGTACATCCGCTCGTCCGGATCGGCGTGCGAGCGCAGTTGCAGGACCAGCGACAGCAGCACCCACACGCCCAGCGTGCCGAGGATCGCGGCCGGCGCGTGGTCGGACGCCAGCAGCGCCACGTCCGCCGTCAGCGCCCCCGCGAAGGCCAGCGCGATGCCCTGCCGGGCGGGCCACATGCCGTTCAGCCGGAACCAGCCCGCCGCGGTCAGCGCCTGGAGGGCGACCAGGGGCAGCAGGAGGGCGTACGAACCGACCGCCGCCGCCCCCGCGAGCAGCAGCCCCAGCAGCGCCGTGAGCGCGGCCGGCTGCATCCCCGGCTCGATGATCGGGGACCGGCCCTCCAGCCGGGCCCGCTGGGCGTCCGTGATGCGGGCGTTGCCGGAAACCGTCGCGGGGCCGTAGCCGTCGGCGTCGTCGCCCGGCTGAACATCCGCAGCCGCGTCAGTATCCGTGTCCGTGACCGGCGCGGGGGCCTGAATCCGCGCCCCGCTCTGCGCCTGCGCGCGGGGCTGGAACTGGGCCTGTGACTGAGCCTGAGCGTGGGAGTGGGCGTGGGGGTGGGGGTGGGCCTGCGCCTGGGCGGGAGGCTGCTGCCGCCCCTGCTGATGCTGTGCACCGTCCCAGCCTTGCTGCCCGGACCATGCCTGCGGCGGCGCGGACTGCTGCTGCGGGTACGACGACGTCTGCGCGGCCGAGCCCGAGGTCATCGGCGGCTGCACCTGGGTCTCCCAGGTCTGCCCCTGCCATTGCTGGGTGTACTGCTGGGCGGCCTGCGCGTCGTCGTGCGGCTGCTGCTGTCCGGGCCATGCCTGCGGCGCGGGCTGCTGGTGCTGCGGATACGGGTCATACCCGTCGTACCCCTGACCCTGGCCATGGCTCTGGCCCTGCCCATGGCCCTGTCCCTGATACGGCTGGTCGCTCATCGTCACCCTCCTGCGAACGGCGGGAGCACCTCGACCGTGCCGCCGTCGGCCAGCCGTACCGTCTCATGTTCGCGGGTGCCCACGGGGTCACCGTCGACGAGGAACGAGCATCGCCGCAGTACGCGCGTCAGTTCCCCGGGGTGTCGCTCGCGCACCGCGTCGAGCGCCTCGGCGAGGGTGGCCGCGTCGAACGGCTCCTCGGCGATCCCGGCCGCGGCCTTCGCGGCGGCCCAGTAGCGCACCGTGACCTTTGGCATCCGGTCCCTCAATCGATCGGCTGTGTACCCAGTCAGGCTAGCCGCCCTGTGCGACGGCCCAGTCCCCGATGCGGCCCAGCAGCGCGTCGGTGGCGGCGTGCTCGGCGTGCCCCATGCCGGGCTCCAGCCAGAGTTCGCCGTGGTCACCGGCGGCCCCGGCCAGCATGCGAGGGTGGTCGAGGGGGAAGTAGCCGTCCTGGTCGCCGTGCACGATCAGCAGCGGCGTGGGCGCGATCCGGGGTACGGCCTCCACCGGGGACATCGGGACCGGATCCCACTCCCGGTGATGGATCCGCGTACGGAATCCGTAGCGGCCCACCAGACGCCCCTCCGGCCGGGTCACCAGCCAGTGCAGACGGCGCATCGGGGGTGTGCCCCGGTAGTACCAGCGGGCCGGCGCGCTCACGGACACGACGGCATCCGCCGCGCCGTACAGCGCCGCGTGCCGCAGCACCACGGACCCGCCCATGGAGAAGCCGATCGTCGCCACGCGCGTGTGCCCGAGTTCCCGCGCCCAGCGCACCGCGGCCGCCAGGTCCAGCACCTCGCGGTCGCCGACCGTCGACCGGCCGCCCGACGCGCCGTGGCCCCGGAAGGAGAAGGTGACGACGGCGCCGTGCCGGGTGAGGGCCTCCGCCACCCGTCGAACATGCGGCCGGTCCACATCGCCCGTGAAGCCATGGGCGACGACGAACACCAGGTCACCGGCAGATGGACGCGAGGAGTCGTATACGACCGCACCCGGGTCGTATACGGAATCGATCGTCACGCCGTCGTCGGTGTGCAGAAACGTCCGCAAAGGTGTACGTCTGGTTGTCTCAGAGTGCGGACGAACCGTGGATCGTGCCACATGACCTGCCGGACCGTTGCTCATGTGGGCTATTCTGCTGGGCAGAGGACTCGGGCAGCGTAGCCCCCGGGTCCTTTTGTGCTTTCGGAAGCGTTGTATACGACGCGGGAAACCGCAGGTGTACGGGGCCTTCGGGATCGCAGAGCAGTTCCGTACCCCCAGATGTCCTCGCAGGGACCGAGGAGGAACCAGACGTATGAGTTCTCTGCTGCTCCTGACCAACGCCCTCCAGCCGTCGACGGAGGTGCTCCCCGCCCTCGGCCTGCTGCTGCACAACGTGCGCGTGGCTCCGGCGGAGGGTCCCGCCCTCGTCGACACCCCCGGCGCCGACGTCATCCTCATCGACGGCCGGCGTGACCTGCCCCAGGTGCGCAGCCTGTGCCAGCTCCTGCGGTCCACCGGCCCCGGCTGCCCGCTCATCCTCGTCGTCACCGAGGGCGGCCTCGCCGCCGTCACCGCCGACTGGGGCATCGACGACGTCCTGCTGGACACCGCGGGCCCCGCCGAGGTGGAGGCCCGCCTCCGGCTCGCCATGGGCCGCCAGCAGATCGTCGCCGACGACTCCCCCATGGAGATCCGCAACGGCGACCTGTCGGTGGACGAGGCGACCTACAGCGCCAAGCTCAAGGGCCGGGTCCTCGACCTCACCTTCAAGGAGTTCGAGCTCCTGAAGTACCTCGCCCAGCACCCGGGCCGCGTCTTCACGCGCGCGCAGCTGCTGCAGGAGGTCTGGGGCTACGACTACTTCGGCGGCACCCGGACCGTGGACGTGCACGTACGACGGCTGCGCGCGAAGCTCGGCCCCGAGCACGAGTCACTCATCGGGACCGTCCGGAACGTCGGTTATCGATTCGTTACCCCGGAGAAGGCCGACCGGACCGCCGAGGAGCCGAAGGCCAAGGCCGGCCAGGCAAAACCGGAGGATGCGGACGAGACGACCGTCCTGGACGGCGTCGAGGTCAAGGCCGAGGCATAGAGAGACGCGACGGACGCCCGGGCGGGGCGTCACCGGCGTTGCCTTCGCACAGCCGAGCGACAGCCGGAGCACAGCGAAGCTCCTTCACGCCCTGCCCAGAGCGGGTCCATCCGCGTAGACTCCGCGCGTGGCCAAGGTGACTCGGGATGATGTGGCGCGGCTGGCGGGGACTTCCACTGCCGTCGTCAGTTATGTCATCAACAACGGACCCCGGCCGGTCGCCCCGGCCACGCGCGAGCGTGTCCTCGCCGCGATCAAGGAACTGGGCTACCGGCCCGACCGGGTCGCCCAGGCGATGGCCTCGCGGCGCACGGATCTCATAGGCCTGATCGTCCCGGACGCGCGCCAGCCCTTCTTCGGGGAGATGGCGCACGCGGTCGAGTGGGCCGCCGCCGAGCGCGGAAAGATGGTCCTGGTCGGCAACTCCGACTACGTCGGCGAGCGCGAGGTCCACTATCTGCGGGCGTTCCTCGGAATGCGCGTCTCAGGACTCATCCTCGTCTCCCACGCACTGAACGACCTGGCCGCCGCCGAGATCGAGGCCTGGGACGCCCGTGTCGTCCTCCTCCACGAGCGGCCCGAGGCCATCGACGACGTCGCCGTCGTCACCGACGACCTGGGCGGCGCCCAGCTCGCCGTACGCCACCTCCTGGAGCACGGCTACCCGTACGTCGCCTGTATGGGCGGCACCGCGGAGACCCCGGCGGTCGGCGACCCGGTCTCCGACCACGTCGAAGGCTGGCGGCGGGCGATGGCCGAGGCCGGGATCCCCACCGAGGGGCGGCTGTTCGAGGCGCCGTACAACCGCTACGACGCGTATCACGTGGCGCTCGACATCCTCTCCGGGCCGAACCGGCCGCCCGCGGTCTTCTGCTCCACCGACGACCAGGCCATCGGTGTGCTGCGGGCGGCGCGTGAACTGCGGATAGACGTACCGGGGGAGCTGGCCGTCGCCGGGTTCGACGACATCAAGGAAGCGGCGCTGACGGATCCGCCGCTGACCACCATCGCCTCGGACCGGTCGGCCATGGCCCGGGCCGCGGTGGATCTCGTCCTCGATGACGGGCTGCGGGTCGCCGGGTCACGGCGCGAGCGGCTGAAGGTGTTCCCGTCGCGGCTGGTTCCGCGACGGTCCTGTGGGTGCGTCTGACGTCGGAGAGCAGGTCCCGGACTCAGGACGCCGAGGGCGTCCACCCGGCCAGCCAGTCCGCGACCTCCTGGTCCGCGGCCTGGGCATCGGTCAGCTGGGGGCGGTTGGAGCTCGCCGAACCCGACCCCGGGCCGGTGTTCCTGTACTCGGCGAAGCGGTCGTCCTTCCAGGGGAAGCCGCCCATGTCGGACCAGGGCGTGGACTTGATCGCGGCGCTGAGGGTGCTGTTGCGGACCGTGGTCTGCGGGTCGACGGTCGTGTCGCCGCCGGGGTGCCAGTTGCGGCCGAGGAAGAAGCTGGCGTTGCTCACGTCGCCGCCCACGGTCGAGTTGGCGATGAGGATGCCCTTGCGGTTGCCCTCGGTGCTCGGCGCGGTGACGTATCCGGCGGACGAGCCGTCCCAGCGCTTGCGCAGCGTGATGACGGACCTGTCGATGACGGCGGTGCCGCGGCCGAAGATGAAGTCGACATTGCCGAGGATGTAGGAGTTCTTGACGTAGACCCGGCCGAGGGTGCCCTTGGCCGCCGTCTCCATCTCCAGGGTGTCCTGGTCACCGGTGACGATGAGGTTGTCGAGGAACACCTTGTCGGCCATGGTGAGCAGGGCCACGGCCTGGTGCCCGTTGAGGGACTGGTTGGCGCCCTCGTCGAAGTCGTTGGTGACGCTGAGGTTGCGCAGCTGGGTGTCGTCGGCCTTGACGCTGAGGGTGGCGCTGCCGGGCGTGCCGTATGTCCCGCCTCCGGGCTTGGCCATGCCGGCGGCGTGTCCCTCGACGATGACGGTGTCCTTGCGGCTGGCGCCGGTCCCGACGATCGTCACGTGCGGCTTGTTCGCGGGCACGGTCACCGCCTCGCGGTACGTGCCCGGCTTCACCTGGACGACGACGCGTGAGGGATTGTTCGCCGGTACGGCGTTCACGGCGGCCTGCACGGTCGAGTACTGACCGCTGCCGTCCTTGGCGACGGTGAGGGTGGTGGCGGCCTTGGTGCTCGCCGTCGCACTCGTCGTACCGATGGAACTCCTCGGCCCCGCACCGGACTTGAGCAGCGCGGGCACATCGGCGGTCTTGTCGAGCGTGTAGCTGTAGAAGCTCTTCGGGTCGAAGGCGGTACCACCGCTCTCGTTGCGCCCGCTGGTGCCGGCGAACGTGTTGCCCTTCTGGACGAGGGCGGCCGTGCTGTCCTTGGTGACCGGGTTGTTCATGCCCTGGAAGTAGGAGTTCTCCAGGACCATCTTGGTCCTGCCGCGCGAGTAGTTGCCGTAGGAGGACTTGATCGTCGTCCCGGCCACGTCCTCCAGGAAGTTGTTGTAAAGGTGCGCGTGGGCGGCGTTGTCCGTGGAGGGGTTGCGCTGCTCGGTCTCGCGGAACCAGTTGTGGTGGACCGTGATGTCCGTCTTGACGTTGTCGGTCCAGCCGATGCCGAAGGTCTTGTTGTTGTCGCTCAGCTTGTTCCAGGAGACGGTCACGTTCGTGCTGTCCTTGCGGACGTCGATGAGCCCGTCGGCCATGTGCCGCAGATCGTTGTGGTCGATCCACACATGGTGTGCGCCGTCCATCTGAACGGCGTCGAAGTCATGGTCCTTGTCGTTCCAGACGCCCTGGTAGGAGTCCCGGATGGTGAGGTTCCGGATGATCACGTTGTGCACGCCGGACCCGAGGAAGAAGCCACCGCCGACGATCTGCCCGGAGGTCCCGGCCCCGACGATGGTCTTGTCCGACTGGACCTTGATCTCTTTCCCGACCGGGTTCATGTCGATGGTGGCGGCGACGACGATGACGTAGGGCTGCGCGGCCGTGGCGTACTTCTCCAGGTCGGCCTGTGTCTTCACGGTCACGATCTGCCCGTCACGGCCGCCGTAAGTGCCGTTCTGCCCAAGCGAGTTGACGGAGGCGAAGCCGTCGGCGGTGGCGGTGGCCCAGGAGGGGGCGGCGGTCGTCGCGGCGGACGCCCGCGCCTGGTTGTCCGCCCCGAAGAGCCCGAGGTCGGTGCCGTAGGCGAAGGTTCCGGCGGCGGTCAGGGCCAGCGGGACCCCGGCCGCCAGGGCCTTGCGGCTTCTGCGGTGCCGGGCCTTGCCGTGCTGCTCACTCATGCGGTGATCCATTCCGTGCGGGGGGATGGTTGCTCCGAAGAGCGGTCGCCGCCCCGCACGGAAAGGTTGCCGTCGTTGCCTACGAGAAGCCCACCAGGCCTGTTTCAGGGCCTACTTGGTGCAGGTGTCGGGGTCGAGCCTCTCCTCGATCTTGTCCTCACGGCCGTCGGGCTGGCCGTTGGGGAGGATCTTGTCGGAGACGCCGTCGATGTAGTAGCCGTACGAGTAGATCGTCTTCCAGCTCGCGTCCCGGCCGCGCCAGGTGTGCGCGGTGACGTCGTCGCCGCCCTTGTTCCACTGGTAGTCCTCGATCTGGAAGACCGGGTTCACGCGGACCACGCGCTGGTACGGCGTCCAGGTCACGGAGACCTGACGGCACGGCGGGATGGTCTTCTCGCTGCGGGTCTCGAACCGGGACTCCTTCTCCCAGCCCCACTCGTATCCGGCGCTGCCGCCCACGCCGCCGGAGAAGATGCTCTTGGCGAGGGAGAGGCTGATGGTGCCGCCCACGCTCTTCTTGGCGAACGTCTTGGTGCTGTAGCTGCTGACGAAGGTCTCCTTGTCGTCCGCGGAGCCCCGGTTGCCGATCCACCGTGAGGTGCGGACCGGCTCGCCCTTGGTGGACCAGGTCGAGGCCTCGGCGTACCCGCACCAGCCGCGGAACAGCTCCCACGGCCCGGCGGGCTTCCACAGCCCGAAGACGTCCCGCAGATACTCGTCCTGGGTCTTGAACTCGCCGGTGTCGACGTTGAGGGCGCCGTAGACGCCCGTCAGGCTCGTCTCCTGACTGCAGAGCCGCTCGATCATCAGGTCGGTGTTGCCGGGGTCGACGCCCCGGACGTTCTGCGCCCCGCCGGGCCCGGCCGCCTGCGCGGAACCGGCGCCGGCCAGCACGCCGGTTATGGCGAGGGCGGCGGAGGCGATGGCTGTTGTCGCTGTGCGAATGAGTCGCATGGGGGTTGGCTCACTCCATTGGTCTGTGCACAGGTGCCGGGCAGGCACCTGCCTGTCGGACAGCCAGGAAGATTCCAGAGAACCCACGAGTAGGGTCGCGGGCGGGTGAGGATGACAGGACATTGACAGCTGGGTGGGGGTGTCTGTCGGCTTTACCGGCTTTGAGCGATCACTCAGCGGGAGTCGTCCGTCGTCACGGCCCTGCGGTTGTTCTGACGGCTGAGGTTGATGGCGTGGAGCAGGGTGCCGACCGCTGCGGCGCCGCTCAGCAGGGAGCCACAGGCCGCGATCAGGGTCGCGGGGCCGTCGCCGCCGCCACCGCCGTCGTTCTCGGGTACCGAGATGACGGTCCGGGTCACCACGGGTGTCGGGGTCGGGGTCTGGGGTTCGCTCGGGCCACTCGGCTCCATGGTCCCGCCCCCGTCGGTCCCGCCCCCGTCGGTCCCTCCGTCGTCGGACGACTCCGGGGGCTTCGTGGTGTACCAACTGGTAGACGCGCCGGACCCTCCGTACGACCCGTCAGCCGGCCATGACTCCACCGCCAGGACGAGGAGCGAGACGGCGCCGGCCGTGAACACGAGGCCCAAGGTGACCCAGAGGACGATCTTCCGTAGCGAGTTCTTCAACATGGCTCCCCCTCGCCTCAAGCGTAGGGGGCGGCGGTCGGGAAGTGGATCTCCTTACCGGCCGCTTTGGGCGGGAGCCTCTGCGGGGCAACTGTGGTGAGCAGAAACCGAATTGGAGCCCGTCCCCTCCTGGCCCCACCTGAGCCGATCATTCCGGGATAACGTCGGTCGTTATGGCCAGCGATGCGATCACAGTCGAAGGGCTGCGCAAGCGGTACGGGGATGTGAAGGCTGTCGACGGGGTCTCGTTCGAGGTCAGGAGCGGCGAGTTCTACGGCATTCTCGGACCGAACGGCGCGGGCAAGACCACCACCCTGGAAATCGTCGAGGGGCTGCGCGAGCCCGACGAGGGCACCGTCACCGTGCTGGGCGAGGCGTCCTGGCCGCGCAACAAGGCCCTGTTGCCCCGGATCGGCGTCCAACTCCAGTCCTCCGCCTTCTTCGAGAAGCTCACCGCCCGCGAACAGATCCACACCTTCGCCTCGCTCTACGGCGTCCCCGGCGCGAACGCCGACGCGATGCTGGAGAAGGTCGGTCTGACCGAGAAGGGCGGCGTCCGCGACGACCGGCTCTCCGGCGGCCAGGCGCAACGGCTCTCCATCGCCTGCGCGCTCGTCCACGACCCGGAGCTGGTCTTCCTCGACGAGCCGACCACGGGCCTCGATCCGCAGGCCCGCCGGAACCTGTGGGATCTCCTGCGCGACATCAACGCCGAGGGCCGCACCGTCGTCCTGACCACCCACTACATGGACGAGGCCGAGACGCTGTGCGACCGGGTGGCCGTGATGGACCACGGCCAGATCCTGCGCGTCGGCCCGCCCGCCGACCTGATAGGCGAGCTGGGGGTGGACTCCCTTGAGGACGTCTTCCTCCAGCTGACCGGACGGGAGTACCGCGAGTGACGACGAGGAAGGGGACGGGGGCGGGGGCCGGGGCGGGGGTTCGGTCCTTCCGCAGTCTCAGCAAGGCCATGACCCTGGGCCTGCTGCGCGACCGGACAGCGGTCTTCTTCATGCTGATCTTCCCCCTGATGTTCCTGCTGTTGCTCGGCACCCTCCTCAAGGACGCCGGCATCTCCGAGTCGAAGGTGATCCAGGTCGGGGATGTCGCCGTGCTGGACGAGATGCCCGACAACGATCGCGAGCAGCTCCGTGACGTGCTGCGGATCGAGAAGACGGACGGCTCGGCGGCGGCCCTCGCGGACGCCCTGGAACAGGTCCGCAAGGGCGACGCGGACGCCGCGGTCACCCAGACCGCCGGAAAGGTCGAACTGCGCTTCTCGGCGGCCGACCTGGTACGCGCGGGGAACGTGCAGGGCATCCTGAACTCGATCGTCCAGCGGGCCAACCAGGCCGCCACCGGCCGGCCGCCCGCGTACACGCTGACGGCCGGGCAGGTCGAGGACGAGTCGACCAAGCCGATCCAGTTCCTCACGCCCGGGCTGCTCGGCTGGGCGGTGGCCATGGGCGCGGTGTTCGGCACCGCGCTCAACCTGGTCAGCTGGCGCAAAAAGCGCATCCTGCGCCGACTGTGGCTGGCACCGGTCAGCGCCGGCTCGGTGATCGGCGCCCGGATCGGCGTGAATCTGACGCTGGCCCTCGCGCAGACCGTGATCTTCCTCGGCGTGGCCACCCTGCCCTACTTCGGTCTGCGGCTGACCGGCTACTGGTGGCTGTCCTTTCCGCTGATCCTGAGCGGCACGCTGGCCTTCATGTCCATCGGGCTGGTCGTCGGCGCCTGGGCCAAGTCCGAGGAGGCCGCCAACGGGATGGCCCAGATCGTCATCCTCCCGATGGCCTTCCTCTCCGGTTCCTTCTTTCCGCTCGACTCCGCCCCGCAGTGGGTCCGTACGGTGTCGGAGTTCCTGCCGCTGAAGCATCTCGGCGAGGCGATGCAGGGTGTCCTCTCCCGCGGCCAGGGCTGGTCCACGGCCCTGCCCGTCATGGCGGGCCTACTGGGCTTCGCCGCCGTTCTCACGCTGATCGCCGTCCGGCTGTTCCGCTGGGAGGAGGCGTGACCGGCGCGCTGCCGGTGCGGGCGGCTACGGCTCGTACGGCGGCTACGGCTCGTACGGCTGCCGCGGTTCGGCGGGCGGAGGCGTAGGCGCCCCCGGCAGTCGTACGGTCGCCACCGTGCCGCCGCCCTCCGCGCGGGCCAGGGTCACCTGCCCGCCCGCCTGCTCGACCGTCCGCGCCACGATCGAGAGGCCGAGGCCCGAGCCCGGCAGGGCGCGCGCGCTCGGGGAGCGCCAGAAGCGGTCGAAGACGTGCGGGAGTTCGTCGGCGGGGATGCCGGGGCCGTGGTCGCGGACGGTGAGGGTGCCGTCGGCGAGGTGTACCTCGATGGTGCCGCCCTCCGGGCTGAACTTCACCGCGTTGTCGAGGATGTTGACCAGCGCACGCTCCAGCGCGGTCGGCTCCGCGCGGACGTACCAGGGCCGGAGGTCGGCGGTGATCGTCAGCTCCGGCCCGCGCAGGCGGGCGCGGCGCAGGGCCGACTCGACCGTGTCCTCCAGCGGGATCACCTGGACGCGTTCGCCGCGCTGGCTCTCCGAGCGTGACAGTTCCTGCAAGTCGCCGATCAGGGACGCCAGTTCGGTCATCTGCGCCTTCACCGAGGCGAGCAGGGCCTTGCGGTCCGCCTCCGGGATGGGGCGGCCGGTCTCTTCACTGCGGGTGAGGAGTTCGATGTTGGTGCGGAGGGAGGTGAGGGGGGTGCGGAGTTCGTGGCCGGCGTCGGCGATGAGCTGCTGCTGGAGGTCGTGGGAGCTGGCCAGGGCGGAGGTCATCGAGTTGAAGGAGCGGGAGAGACGGGCCACCTCGTCCTCGGCGTCGTCCTCCACGGGGATGCGGACGGTCAGGTCTTCTGTGCGGGCGACGTGTTCGACGGCTTCGGTGAGCTTGTCGACGGGGCGGAGTCCGGCGCGGGCCACTGCGAGGCCGGCGGCTCCGGCGCCGAGGACTCCGACGCCGGAGACGGCGAGGAGAATCAGCGCCAGTTCGTTGAGCGTCGACTGGGTGCTCTTGAGAGGGACGGCGATCATGAGGGCGGCGTCGGGGTACAGCTGGGCATCGGAACCCATTCCCTGAGCGTTGACGTACAGA
The DNA here is from genome assembly GCF_042740355.1 of Streptomyces sp. NPDC059010. Classification (NCBI taxonomy): domain Bacteria; kingdom Bacillati; phylum Actinomycetota; class Actinomycetes; order Kitasatosporales; family Streptomycetaceae; genus Streptomyces; species Streptomyces sp. NPDC059010. The sequence continues at coordinate 51,914 of NZ_JBHYJA010000034.1, read as the reverse complement.
GGCGTGGTCAGCACCCGTACGGAGTTGCCGTTCTCGTCCGTGCCATTACGAGTGCTGCTGCTGTTGCCCGCGTCGGCGACGACCTGCTTGTCCGAGTTGCTGGTCCTGACGGTTCCCTCGGAGTTGGAGGAGACGCACGCCGTGCCGTCGGCCTTCACCAGCTGGAGGTAGATCGTGTCCCGGGCCCCCAGCGTGTTGCGGTTCTCCTGCGGTTTCTTGGGGCACTCGGTGAGCGTGGCCACGACTCCGGGCAACGGCTGCGGCTTCTCCGCCACCTTCTTCAGGTTGTCGTCGAGCTGTCCGTAGAGCTTCCCCTGCACGATGAACCAACACGTCACCGAAACCGCCGCCACCGCGAACGCCACCGCCGCCGCCACCAGCAGCGCCAGCCGCGACCGGATCGGCAGCGACCGGTACCGGCGCAGAACCCTTCTCACTCCGCCCCACCCTGTCGCAGCACATACCCCACACCCCGAACCGTGTGCACGAGCCGCGGCTCGCCGCCCGCCTCGGTCTTGCGGCGCAGGTACATGACGTACACGTCGAGGGAGTTGGACGACGGCTCGAAGTCGAAGCCCCAGACCGCCTTGAGGATCTGCTCCCGGGTCAGCACCTGGCGCGGATGCGCCATGAACATCTCCAGCAGCGTGAACTCGGTGCGGGTCAGCTCCACCGGCCGCCCACCCCGCGTGACCTCGCGCGTCGCGAGGTCCATGCGCAGGTCGGCGAAGGTCAGCGCCTCGTCGTCCGCGGCGGCATCCGAACCGGCCGCCGCGGCGTAGGAGCTGCGGCGCAGCAGCGCGCGGACGCGGGCGAAGAGTTCGTCCAGTTCGAAGGGCTTGACCAGGTAGTCGTCGGCGCCCGCGTCCAGCCCGGTCACGCGGTCGCCGACCGTGTCGCGGGCCGTCAGCATGAGGATCGGCGTGGTGTCACCGGCGCCGCGGATACGGCGGGCCGCGGTGAGGCCGTCCATGCGGGGCATCTGGATGTCGAGGACCACCAGGTCGGGCCGGTAGGCGGTCGCCTTCTCCAGGGCGTCGGCGCCGTCGACCGCGACCTCGGTGTCGTACCCCTCGAAGGCGAGGCTGCGCTGGAGTGCTTCACGCACGGCCGGCTCGTCGTCGACGATCAGGATGCGCTGGGGGTCACGGTCGCCATCGGCGGGGCTCATGGGCTCGGGATCCTCGGGTGCGGTGGGACTGGGGGCCGGAGAGGGGAGGGCTGAGCCGGCTTGGACGCTCTCAGCCTCGCACGTTCTCAGCCTCGTACGGTACGGCGACGGCTGCGGGCCGTAGCGGCCCGGCGACCCGCGCGCGGGCGGGGCGTCGCCAGCTCCGGCGCCCGGGACGGGGCCGTCACGGCCACCGGCGGGTGCAGGGCTGCGGCGACGGCGAGGGCCAGGGCGATGTCGGCGGCGTCGGTGCCGACGCCGGTCGTGGTACCGGTCACTGTGTGCTCGACCTGCGTGATCATGACGTACTCCTTCGCGTTCTGCCGGGTCAGTTCTGCGAGCCCGAGCGCAGCTTCGCCAGGTCGGCCTTGACGGTGTTGATGGGGATGGCGAAGCCGAGGCCCACGCTGCCCGCGCTGGACGAGCTCGAACCCGCGGCCGAGTACATCGCCGAGTTGATGCCGATGATGTTGCCGTTCATGTCGATCAGGGCGCCGCCGGAGTTGCCGGGGTTCAGGGAGGCGTCCGTCTGGAGCGCCTTGTACGTCGTCGTGGACGACCCGGTGTCGCCGTTGAACTGCTGACCGCCGAACTCGAACGGCCATCCGCCGCCGCCCTGCTGCTGTTGCTGGCCCTGGCTCTCGTCCGTGGAGACGGTGACGTCACGGTTGAGCGCGGAGACGATGCCGCTGGTCACCGTGCCGGTGAGGCCCTCGGGGGAGCCGATCGCCACGACCTGGTCGCCGACCTTGACCCCGTCGGAGTCGCCGAGGGTGGCCGGGGTCAGCCCGGAGGCGTTCTGCAGCTTGATCAGGGCGAGGTCCTTGCTGCTGTCGGTGCCGACGACCTCGGCGGTGTACGTCTTGCCGTCGCTGGTCTTCACCTTGACCTGCGAGGCGCCGGAGACGACGTGGTTGTTGGTGATGATCTCGCCGTCGCCGGTGATGATCACGCCGGAGCCGGTGGAGGATCCGGCGTTGGACTGGGCGTTGATCTCGACGATGCTCGGGCTGACCGCCTTGGCGACCCCGGAGACCGTGCCCTTCTGGCTGGAGGGGACGACGTTGGTGCTGGTGGAGCTGGCGGAGGCGACGGTGTCGGTGCCGGTCAGCTCCTGGATGCCGTACGCCGTGCCGCCCCCGATCGCGGCGGCGACTATCGCCACGGCGGCGAGGAGGGCGACGGGACCGCGGTTGCGGCGCCGTTCCCTCGGCGGGTGGGCGACGGGTTCGGTGAGGAGAGCGGTGGGGGCTCCGCCGGCAGCGGCGCCGGTGGCGGCACCGGTCGCGGTCCCGGTGGCGGCGCCGGTCGCGGTCCCGGCGTGGGCATGGGCCGTCGGCTGGGCCGTCGGCTGATGCGCCGGCGGGGGCGGCCACTCGGGGTTCACGGGGGAGGAAGCGTGCTGCTGGGCGCCCTGGTAGGGGGTCGTGTACTGCTCGTACTCGCCGTCGCGGCGGAAGCTCTCGGTCATGTCCATGAGCTTGTCGCCCGACCATGAGAGCTCCCTGAGTGCTCCCTGAGAAGCCCGGCAGAAGCTCGTATGCCCGATATAAGGGTCCCTCTGGGAGCTAGGGCCGCCTTCTCAGAAAGGCCTCATGGAAGCTCGCGGGGGTCATCCAGCCGCGCAGCGTGGCCTGGATCGTCGACCGGAACGCGGACTCCGCCGTGGGGGCGTCGAAGGCCCCGGCGAGTTCGAGGGTCACCAGGCCGTGCAGGGCCACCCAGAGCGAGACGGCGATCGGCGTCGCCTCGCCGTCGAGGACGGACTCCGTCACGGCGCGGTCGATCGCCGCGACGAGCGGCCGGACGGGGTCGCCGGTGCCGATCGCTCCCGGCGCTCCCGACGGCTTGAAGGACTGCACCCCGCCGAACAGTACGGAGTACAGGTGGCTGTGTTCGCGTCCCCATCGCCGGTACGCGGCGGCCAGCTCGTAGAGGTCGGCGAGGGGGTCCGCCGAGGCCGGCACCGCCGTCACGGTCCGGAACAGGCTGGCGACGGCCTCGTCGCGCACCGCTGAGATCAGCCCGTCCTTGCCGCCGAACAGGGAGTACACCGCGGCCGTGGACGTCCCGGCGGCCGTGGCCACGGCGCGGACCGTGACCGACGCCTGTGGGGTGGTGGCGAGCATCTCCGTCGCGCACTCCACGAGCCGCTCTTTGACGGTCTCGTCGTTCGTCTTCGGCCTGCCCATGACGAGAAGCCTACCCGATTTGATAACGTCGTTTTGAAACGCCGTTCTGAAACAACATTCCGAAACGGCGTTCTGAAACATGTCCCGGCATCTCGGAGATCTCGGAGGCCGCTCGTGCCCACATCCGCCATACGTCCCGCCCGCTTCGCCCGACGTCCCGCCCGCCTCGCCCGACGCCTCGCCCGCCTCGCCCGACGCCTCGCCCGCTTAGCCGGGCGCGTGCTGCTGGCCCTGGCCGCCGTCGCGGCGCTGGTCGTCGTCTTCCTCGCCCTGATCGTCCTGACGGACGGGGCCGGATCGGGGGTCGGCGCATGGCTGGCGGCCCTCTGCGTCGGGGTCGTCGCCGCACTGTGGCGGGGCCGGCGTCGTATCCGGGCGGCGCGGCTCGTGCCGTTCGTGCCGGTGGTCGTCGCGGCGGCGCTGACGGCGTCGGTCTGCGTCCCGACCACGCCCACGGCCCGGCGGTACCCGCCCGCCCTGCCCTTCGTGGCCACCCAGCACTGGAGTCTGGACACCGGCAGCCGGGTCGCGGTGTACCACTACCCGCCCGCGAAGTCCGCCGCCCGCCATCCCGTCCCGCTCGTGTACCTCAACGGCGGACCGGTCCGCGGTATCTCGCTGCTCGACCACCGGTTCCTGCGACTCCTGGCGCGGCAGGGCCACGACGTCTACGCCTACGAGCAGGCGGGCGGCGGACGAAGCGAGCTGCTCCCCATGGACCAGTACACGATCTCCCGGTCGGTCCGTGACCTCGGCGCCGTCATCCGCCGGCTGGACAAGGGCAAGGCCGACGTCCTCGGCTTCTCGTCGGGCGGGGCCGTCCTCACCCGCGCTCTCGCCGACCCCGGCGTCGCCGCGCGCATGCACCGGGCGATCGTCGCCGAGCCCGGCCCGATGGACGGCCCCACGGCGCGGATCACCGGGCACAAGGGGCGGGAGTCCGCACGCGACCTCGCGCCTGCCATGACCGGGCCCCGATCGACGTACGTCCCCCGGTACGCCGTGGCGTTCGGCCTCATGCGCCTCGGGCTCCTCACCCCCGACACCGGGCTGATCGGACAGGCCGAGGGCGTCAACGCGTTCACCGCCGCCGACCTCGGCAGCGACACCGCGTCCGCCTACTGCGCGCGTGACGCCCACCGTATCCCGGCCGAGGACAGCGCGCGGAACTTCTCGTTCAGCCCCGCCGCCAGCCTCCGCATCCAGGAGACGGTGCGGGACTCACCCTCCATCGCCGCGCAGCTCAGGCGCTCCCGGACTCCCGCGATGCTGATGATCGCCGAGTGCTCCTCCCAGGTCCGCCAGTGGGCGACGGCCGTCCTCGCCGACGACCCCGCGGTGCGGCGCACGCAGTACATGCCCGGAGTCGGGCACCACATGTGGAACGGGCTGGACGGCAACAACGACCGGGCCGCCGCCGTCATCACCGCGTTCCTGCGGGACAGGCCGGCACCGGTGCCGAACCACCCGACCCGCGACGAGATCCCCGCGTTCCTGCGCGACCACGAGTGAAGGTCAAGGCGGGCGCGGGAGAACACCAAGAGCTCACCAACGCTCGATCATGAGTTCCCCGCGCTCGACCATGTTTCCGCAAGGGGAACATTTATTTGAAGTTTTGAGCGTACGTTCCACCCCGTGAATTCCGACAGATCAGCCGGCCCCACGTCGGCCAGCATCGCTCACAAGCGGTTCGCTCTCCCCTCGCCCGCCCGCCGCGCACTCCTGCGATTCGGGCTGACCGGGGCCGCAGCGCTGGGAACCACGGCCGCTCTCGGGACAACCCCGGCCGCCGCGGCGCCCGTTGCCGCCACCCCCACCTCCACTCGCCGCCCCGGCACGCCCGAGGAGGCCCTGCGTGAACTCGCCGCGGGCAACCGGCGCTGGCGCACCTTCCGTGAGCGGCACCCCGACGAGTCGCCCGCGGTGCGGCAGAGCCTGACGTCGGGTCAGCACCCGTTCGCCGTCGTCCTGGGCTGCATCGACTCCCGCGTCCCGCCGGAGCTGGTCTTCGACCAGGGCCTCGGCGACCTGATGACGGTGCGCTCCGCCGGTGAGGTCCTGGACGAGGCCGTACTCGGCAGCGTCGCCTACGGCGTGCTCGAACTGGACATCCCGCTGGTCGTGGTGCTCGGTCACCAGTCGTGCGGCGCAGTGAAGGCCGCCGTCGCGGCGGACGAGTCGGGTGAGCGGCTGCCGGCCCACATCCAGTACATCGCCGACCAGATAGCGCCCAACATAGACCGCACCCAGCAGGGCGACGCCCGCGTCAACTCCACCATCGACGCCAACATACGAGCCGTCCGCACCCGCCTCGCCGCGGAGCCCGACCTCGCCGCGAAGGTGTCCTCCGGCGAACTGGCCATCGTCGGCGCCCGCTACGAGCTGGACACGTATCGCGTCCACCGGGTCGTCTGACACCCGCAGCCGGCCGGACCGGCCGTGACCGCTAAGGGGTGTCCAGCAGCGTTCCCGGCAGGTCGAAGGTCTTCGCGCGGCCCGTGGCCGGATCCACCCGGGTCACCGCCTTCTCGGTGTAGAGCAGCCAGCCCGCCGAGGTGGCGGTGATGTCCAGGGAAGCCGCCACTCCCTTCACCCGGGCGCGGTGGAGTTCCTTGCCGGTGGTGGCGTCGAGCTCCAGGATCTCGGTGCCGTCGCCCGACGCCACCGCGATCAGCAAGGACGATCCGGTCGACGCCACCGCGTCGACCCGGCCGCCGGCCACCGACACTGTCGTCTGCGCGGCGGTACGGGTCAGAGTGGCCTTCAGGGATCCGGTGGATCCGGTGGACCCGGTCGACTTCGAGCTGCCCACTGTCACCGGGTGACCGGCCGGGCAGGCGAGGTTGGCGACGTCCAGCCCGCTCGGCACGGACACCGGTGTCACCTTGCCGGTGGTCAGGTCGGCACGAACGACCTTGTTGCCACTGGCCAGGCAGATGCCGTCCGACGTCGGGTCGGAGGCCGCCAGGTCGATCGTGCCGGGGATCTTCACCTCACGCTTCGTCGTCCAGTTCGCGGGGTCCTTGACCAGCACACTGGACGCGGTGGTGTGCTGCGCGGACTTGGTGTCCGGCAGCCCCGCCACCTCGGCGACCAGCGTCCTGCCGGGCAGCAGACGACGCAGGCGCTCGTCGGCCGTGAGGCCGTCGAGGACGTGGTCCTTGCGGGAGACCTCGTAGCGCCGGTCCGGCTTGTTCCCCTTGCGGGGCACGGTGAGCAGCGGGCGGCCGTCGGCGAGTTCGACGATCTGCGGGCTGACGGAGTCGTCGTCGTCCGACTGCTGGGGGACGACCGCGAGGCTCTCCGCCCGTCCCTTGTCCGGGTTGATCCCGACCACCGTGACCAGGCCGTCGACCTTGGCGAGCACGAAAGTCTTCGAGCCCTTCCAGTCCTTGCCCAGGTCCACACCACCGGGGCCGGAGCAGGCCGTCGTCAGTACGGCCGTGGCGGCGAGGGCGGGCAGAAACAGAGAGCGCCGTGTCGTGAAACGTGCCATGGGGGGTGGCTCACCAGTCCTTCATTGCATCTGTGGGGGACATCCTCGCGGCCCTGCGCGCCGGTCGGAACCGATGGCCGCGCTGCTCGGCACGGTGCTCGGTGCGCCGGGCAGAGCATCGAGCTGTCGTTCGATTGGGGAGCCTCAATTGATAGCAGGACATCGATCGGACACCACAATCCAGCCAACTGGCCGCGCGCGCTCCCTTGTCTCCCTTTCCCCGACATGACGGAGGCGGGGCCCCGGAGCCCGAGTGCTCCGGTGACCCCGCCTCGTATCGCCGACGTCAGCCCTGGTGCGCGGCCGGGCGAGAGGTTCTATTTACGGCCGACCGCGAGGTCCGCCCCCTCCAGCCGCACCCTGATCCCGTCTTTCTCCACCCGCACGTCCCGCAACCGCAGCTGTCCGCTCGGCGGTTCGGGCAGGCGGAAGCCCAGGGACAGCTGGTCGGCGAGGACCGGGCGGGTGAGGCGGGGCAGGGCGTCGAGGAGGGCGGGGTCGAAGCCCAGGAGCTTGAGGATCTGGGGGTGGTCGAGGGCCAGGTCAATGAGGTTCAGGCGCATGGCCTGGCGGATGAAGTGCGGGGTGCCGGTCAGATCGCTGAGCTTGGACTCGTTGCGCAGGGCCTCGCGGACGACGGAGTCGGGGACGCCGAGGCGCCGTACGACCGACGGGATCGACAGCAGCGCCTTCGCCTTGCGGGCCTCGCGGGCGAGGCGGTCCACCGACTGCCGGCTCAGATGCAGGCCCTCGGAGGTGTGGGCGCCGGGCCGGTACGTGGCCAGGTCGCCGATGTCCAGGCGCATTCCGCCGATGTGTGTCGCGATGCCGTTGTCGCCCTCGCGCAGGATCTGGGCCTCGGCACGCAGCCGGAGGTTGTGCCCGGCGACCGGCAGGGTGCCGCGCGCCCGGACCCGGTCGTGCCCCTCGCCGGTGAACGTGACCTGGGAGGCGCCGAGTTCGCGGTTCAGGTCGGCGAAGGAGAGCAGGACGTCGCCCTCCAGCCGGGGGACGTCGGCACCGCGCACCGACAGCGCGCCGTCGGTGTCCAGTCGTACGTCCCGCGCGGTGGCCGTCACCTGCGCGAGCGAGACCCGGGCGGCGGCGACGTCGGGGACGGTCACCTTGACCGAGTCCAGCCGCTCGTCGGCGAGTTGGGTGAGGAAGGGGAAGCCGTCGATCTCGACTTCGGGGGCCGCCGTCAGATGCAGACGGCTCTTGAGGGTGTCCGCGGCTCTGCGCTCGGCGTACAGCAGGGCCCAGCGGTCGGCGAGGGTGAGGAAGGCGGCGAGGACGACGAGTCCGACCACCGCCTTCATGGCGAGCGGCAGGCCCGAGAAGCGGCCTCGGCGCCGGCGACGGCTGTTACGGCGATGGTTGGGCGGAGCCCAGGGATCGTCCTGGGCCTCCGCGTCGTCCTGCTCTTCCCGTATGTCCTCGCGGAGGAATTCGTCCAGCGGACCGTCGTCCAGTCTGCCGAGTTCGTCGTAGGGGTTTGCATAGGAAAGCGAAGGATTTGGATAGGGATGCGCCGTTATGTGGTGGGGGGAACGCATCGGCCTATCCGACCATGCGCACGCCCCCCACCCGCAACCGCTACCGGATGTTTGCGATCTAGTTCACGCGTACTTCGCGCCAGTACTTCAAACCTCTACTTCATGCCGCTACTTCATGCCGCTACTTCACGACCGTGATCCGGTTCGCCGCCGGCGGTGCGATCGGGGCCGTGGCCGAGGAGTTGGCCGTGAGGTACTTCTCCAGGGCCGTCAGGTCGTCCGAGCCGACGAGGTCGTTGGTGCCCTGGCCCAGGGTCGGGAAGCCGTCGCCGCCGCCCGCGAGGAAGCTGTTGGTGGCGACGCGGTAGGTGGCGGTCGGGTTGATCGCCTCACCGTTCAGCCTGATCGAGTCGGAGACGACCCGGTCGGCGCCCGTCTTCGTCAGGTCCAGCGTGTACGTCAGCCCGGACGAAACCTGGAGCACCTTCGGCGAGGCCGCGTTCGTGCCGCTCACCTGCTCCTTCAGCACCTGGATCAGCTGGGCGCCGGTGAAGTCCTGGAGGTTCACGGTGTTGGAGAACGGCTGCACGGTGAAGCCCTCGGCGTACGTCACCACACCGTCGCCCTCGGCGCCCTTGGCCGCGTAGGTGAGCGGTGCCCGGATGCCGCCGGGGTTCATCAGCGCCAGGTCCGTCTCCGGGTCCAGCTCCTTGCCGTGCGCCAGCTGCGCGTCCGCGATCAGGTCGCCGATCGGGGACTCCGTACCGGTGTTGGAGATGTCGGCCGAGATGTAACCGATCGCGCGGTTGCCGATGGGCGCCGCGAGGGTGTTCCACTTCGAGATCAGCTCGGTCATGTCGGGCGCCTTGGCGACGTCCCGGGTGACCACACGGTTCGCCGACTTCACGGCCGTACGGGCGATGTCGCCGGTGAAGCGGTCGTACGTCAGCGTGGTGTCGGTGTAGAGGCGGCCGAAGGACGCCGCCGAGGTGACCATGCGGGGCTTGCCCGACGGGTCGGGGATCGTGCAGACGTAGGCCGCGTGCGTGTGGCCCGTCACCAGCGCGTCCACGGACGGCGTGATGTTCTTGGCGATGTCGACGATCGGGCCGGAGATGCCGTCGCCCGCGCCGGGCGCGTCGCAGTTGTAGTTGTACGAGCCGGAGGCCGGCTGCCCGCCCTCGTGGATCAGCGCGACGATCGACTTCACGCCCTGGCGCTGGAGCACCTTGGCGTACTTGTTGATCGTCTCGACCTCGTCCTTGAACTTCAGGCCCTTGACGCCGTCGGCGGAGACGACGCCCGGAGTGTCCTCCAGGGTCACGCCGATGAAGCCGATCTTGACGTCCTTCTTCTTCCACACCCAGTAGGGCTTGAGGATCGGCTTGCCGGACTTCTCGTCCAGGACGTTCGCGGCGAGATACGGGAAGTCGGCGCCCTCGAACTCCTCGCCCTTCACGTAGCAGCCGGCGGTCGGGTGGCAGCCGCCGTTCTGCAGACGGGCCAGTTCCTTGGCACCCTCGTCGAACTCGTGGTTGCCGACCGAGGTGACGTCCAGGTCGAGCTTGTTCAGCGCCTCGATGGTGGGCTCGTCGTGGAACAGGCCCGAGATCAGCGGGGAGGCGCCGACCATGTCGCCGCCGGCCGCGGTGATGGAGTACTTCTTGCCCTCGCGGGCCTGGCGCAGATGCGTGGCGAGGTACTCGACGCCGCCCGCGTCGATCGTCTTCGTCGTGCCGTCCGCCTGCAGCTCGGTGACCCGGCCGGAGGAGCCGGCCGGCGGCTCCAGGTTGCCGTGCAGGTCGTTGAAGGACAGCAGCTGGACGTCCTGGTAACGGCTGAAGTGCTGGCCGCCGCCGTGCTTCTGCGAGCTCTCCGCCGACGCCGTCGCGGGAAGCGCCGCGGCCAGCGCGCCCGCGGTGGCGAGGGATGCGGCGGCCGCGACCAGCGCGTACGTACGGCGTCTGCGGCGGTGCTGGTGGGATATGGCTGACATACGCCCCCCTGTGGGTCGTGAATAACCGGTGGGTTGTGGAAAACCGGCGGGTCGTGAAGAACCGGTGAGTCGTGGAGTGACCGGTACGTCATGAGTGACATGGCCCCGTCGGGCGGCAGCCTAGAGTCAACGCGCGTAGCGCGACAGGGGGTTCCGGGTTACAGCCTGGTTGCTTCTGATGTTGCCGCCGCCCTTGATTCCCGTGCCGGGACTTTGCCGGAGCCTCCCCTTACCCTCGTACGCATGACCAGCGACGACACCGCACACCCCCTCCCCTCCCGTTCCATCGAGACCCACTTCGCGCTCTCCCCCGAGCAGACCGAGGCCGTACTGGAACTGCTCGCGGAGGCCGCCCGGAACGACGGGCAGCAGGCGGTGTCCGAGCAGGGCCGGCTGCAACTGCGCGGCGGGCAGCGCGAGGGCGTCTCGCATCTGCTGCTGCTCGTCGCCGGGGAACTCGTCGGCTACGCCCAGCTGGAGGACACCGATCCGGTGGAGGCGCCGGCCGCCGAACTGGTCGTCCACCCCGCGCACCGCGGCCACGGGCACGGCCGCGCGCTGGGCTCGGCCCTGCTCGCCGCGTCCGGCAAGCGGCTGCGGGTGTGGGCCCACGGCGGCCATGCCGCCGCCCGCCATCTCTCCCAGGTGCTCGGCCTCACGCTCTTCCGCGAACTGCGCCAGATGCGCCGCTCACTGGCGGACCTGAACCTGGCGGACCCGGTGCTCCCCGCGGGCGTGACGGTCCGCCCCTTCGTGCCCGGCCAGGACGACACGGCCTGGCTCGCGGTGAACGCCGCTGCCTTCGCCCACCACCCCGAGCAGGGCTCCCTCACCCAGCGCGACCTCGACGACCGCAAGTCCGAGCCGTGGTTCGACCCGGCGGGCTTCTTCCTGGCCGAACGCGACGGCGAACTCATCGGCTTCCACTGGACGAAGGTCCACGCGGCGGAGGGCCTGGGCGAGGTCTACGTCCTCGGCGTCCGCCCCGGCGCCCAGGGCGGCGGCCTGGGCAAGGCCCTGACGACGATCGGCCTGCGCCACCTGGCGGCCCAGGGGCTGCCGACGGCGATGCTCTACGTCGACGCCGACAACAAGGCGGCGGTGTCGGTCTACGAGCGGCTGGGATTCACCACGTACGAGACGGACCTGATGTACCGGACGGAGACCTGAGCCGGCCTGGCCGCGACCCTGACCGCGGCTTGAGGGCTGGGGGGAGCGCAGCTTGAGGGCATGTTCAGGGCAGCTGGGGAGCAGGGCGAGAACCGGCTGAACTCTCCTGCTCTCCAGGCCGGCGCCCGGGAACAGCCGCGCTCCTCAGACGCCGTAGGAGCCGAGAGCGGACCGGCGAGGAACCCGGCGGCGGCGCGGAGACTCCCGTGTCCAGCACACCCCGAGCACCACGGCCGTACCCAGCACCATCGCCCACCGCCCTTGAGCCGCCCCCCACCCGAGGTCGTCCTGCCCCACCAGCAACCCCCACGGCGACGGCACGAGCATCACCGCACCGGCCATCGCGGCCAGCCTCATCGCCACGTCCCTGCCCGGCTCGGTGGCCCGGGTGAAGCGGACGGCGGCGCTCGCCGAGGCCATCGCGCAGGCCGCCATGGCCGCCGCCTCCAGGGTGACCGCGCCGACCGGCGGCCGGGCTCCGTCCGGTATGAGCAGGACGAGCGCCGCCCACCACAGTGCCGCGACCGGCACGATCAGCGCCGTGCGCAGGCCGGCGCGGGTCGCACGGCCGACGGGCGTCGCCGCGGTGGTGTGCCGCGCCGGGTCGTCGAAGAGAAACGCCAGCCCGAGCGCACCCACAAGTCCCGCCGCCCGCAGCAGGAACAGCCCCTCCCCCACCCCGGGCTGCGGCCCCGTCAGCCGAGCGCTCCCCGCGAGAAGGGCCCCGCCCCCACCCGCCACCGCAAGCGCCCGCCACGGCAGGCCACGCCAGACCGGCGGAATCAGCGCCCACAGCTGCACACATACCGGCGGAACGAGCGCCCACAGCCGGGCGCACCCCGCCGACCGCGCCCCCATCGACGCCCCTGCACCGACGCGCAGCCGCCACGCGGCCCCTCGCAGCCGGGCACCACCCGCCCTCAACCCCCGCACCAGGCCCCACAGCCGACCGCCGGCCTCCAACCGCCGCCCTACCCCGCGCACTCGTCCGCCCCCTCAGGAACCTTCACTCCGAGCAACCGGGCCGCCTGTGCCGCCGACGTCTTCGGTGACGTCAGTTCCTTCCAGTGGGCCTTCACCTGGGCCGCGACCGTGTCGTGCGGCCGGTCCAGCAGTTCGCGTACGACGTCCGTCTCGTGGGCCGACATCGAGATGCTGCCCGTGGGGGCGAGGACGACCGCCGAGCCGATGACGGAGTCGTCCAGGCGGAGGCGCTGGAAGGTGTCCAGTGGGGCGGGGTCCGTGCCCAGGGTCAGCCACATCATCGTCACCACGCGGGCGTCGCACATGGTCAGGGCCGCCTTCTCGGTGCCCGCCACCAGCACCGAGGCCACGCCGACGGCGAACTCGGGGACCCGGTTGCCGCCCCACCTCGTGCCGACGGTCACCTCACCTCGCCTGCCGGACACATCGAGCGCGGCGTCGGCCCCCAGGGGGCCATCGGCCGCCACCCGCTGCCGTACGGTCAGCCGCTCGGTCGCGGCGGAGCCGCCCGCGAGGCCCTGGACGCGGTCGACCACCTCGGCCCAGTCGGCGCTGCGGCCGGACCACTCGGGGAAGGCGCAGTACGTCGAAGTGCCCTTCGCCACGCACTTCTGGTCCTTCTGCGGCGAGACCGTCGCCGTCCAGCGGGCGTGGGTCAGAGCCGCCGAGTCGCCCGGGGACTGCCCGGCCACTCCCGCGACCGTGGCGGCGAGCGCGACGAACGCCACCGCCCGGACCGCGCGCGTGCGTCCCCCGCTGAGCAGGAGCGCGGCGCAGAGCATCAGGACCGTCAGGCCCGCCAGGTAGAGGGCGTGCCATGCCGCGGGGCGGCCCAGCAGGTCGGTGGGGATGGGGGCGCCGCCGATCTCGGGGTCGGCGGGCAGCAGCCGGTACAGCCAGGGCGCGTGGCCGGTGCCGGCCGCGGTGAGCACGAGGAGGGCGTAGACGCCGACCACAAGGATCAGGGCGGCGGCTCTGAACGGGGCCAGCCGGGCCAGCAGGACACCGGTGATGCCGGACAGCAGCACCGTCAGCGGGCCGACGGCCAGTTCGAAGACGGAGCCGTGGCCGACCGCGCCGGGCTTCAGTGCCGCCCAGGTGTACTCGAAGGTGACGACGAGGGCGACCAGCAGTGCGTACGGCACGACCGACAGGGCGTGGGCGAGCGTGCGCCGCCACGGCTCCATCGGCAGGGTGCCGTAGTACTCGTCGAGGCCGCGGCGACGGGAGCGCAGGGCGGTGGAGTTGACGCAGACGAGCAGCGCCATGGCGAGCAGCGCGGAGCCGGTCTGGGTGGTGCGGTCCACGTCCTGCAGCGCCGGGTAGTCGTTCATGCCCTCTTGGCCGTTGAACAGCTGCCAGGCCGTCCAGGCGAGGTACATGACGAGGAAGGCGCCCACCGGGAGGTGGAAGAGGAGTTCTCGGGCTTCGAAGCGGGCGAGTGCGAGGACGGCCCTGAAGCGGCGGACCTCGTGCGGGGGCCCGGCGACCGTACGGGCGGCGGCTTCCGTGATCTTCGTCGTGTTCATCGTCGTACTCATGCCACCGTCACCCCCGCGGCGGCGTCGTCCAGGGTGAGCAGGTAGCCGTCCTCCAGGGTGGGTTCGAGCAGGTCGGCGCCCTTCGGCGGGTCGCCGATGTTGCGGAAGGCGCCGGTGCCGGTGCGCCAGCCGGCCAGGGCGGCGGGGGCGCGTTCCGTGCTGCTCCAGACCCGGCCGGCCGCCTGTGCGGTGAGCTCGGCCGGTGTGCCCTCGAAGCGGACCCTGGCGTCGGCCAGGACGATCACCCGGTGGCAGAGCATCGTCACGTCCTCGGTCTGGTGGGTGGAGAGGAGCACCGTCCGGCCCTCGCCCGCCTCGGCGATCAACTCCCTGAAGCGCATGCGCTGTTCGGGGTCGAGGCCGACGGTCGGCTCGTCCAGGACCAGGAATCCGGGGTCGCCGACCAGGGCGGCGGCCAGGGCGACGCGCTGCCGCATGCCGCCGGACAGCCGCTTGACGCGCTGAGCGCGCACGTCGGACAGACCGACCGCGTCGAGCACCCGCCGCACCTCCGCGTACCGGGCGCGGCGGTCGGTGAGTTCCTTGAGGACCGCGACGTAGTCGACGAACTCGAAGGCCGTGAAGTCCGGGTGGAAGCCGGGGTTCTGCGGCAGATAGCCCAGCGAGCGGCGCACCTGGATCCGTCCGGCGGTCGTCCCCGGGTCCTGCCCGAGCACCGTGAAGGCGCCCCGGTCCGGGGGCACGGCGGTGGCGAGCACCCGCAACAGGGTGGTCTTCCCGGCCCCGTTGGGCCCGAGCAGGGCCGTCACCCCGGCCCGCAGGCGCAGCGAGACGTCGTCGAGGGCGGGCGTACCGCCGTAGCGGAGGGTGAGCCCGGAGGCGGAGACGGTGGGGGTCATGCGGCACTCCCGTGCGCTGAGTGGAGGAACAGGCCGGATACGAAGGAGCGGGCGAACACGGTGGCCGTCACACCGCACCCCCTGGTCCGAAGCCCGCGAACGGCGTGTGCGCGGAGGACGAGTCGAAGCGGTCCCTGAGGCGGCGGACCAGCGCGGCCGCGGCCAGTGCGACCACCGCCGTCACCGCCTGGCCCGGCGCCGTGAACGGTGCCGGAGTCCCCTCGGTCGCCTGCTGCGCGGCGATCAGGAACCCGATCCACGCCCCGCCCGTCAGCACGGGCGCGAACACCGGACCGAGCCTCGGCATCAGGGCGATCCCGATGCCGGTGAGGGCCAGCGCGGGCAGCAGCCAGGCCAGGGCGCGCAGACCGTAGTCCGGCAGGGCGAGGGAGGCCAGGCCGCACAGCACGAGGGCGGCGGCCAGGACGGCGGCCGTGCGGATCATCAGCAGCCGGAACCCGTGCAGCGGGGCGACGACGGCCATCTCGTAGGTCGGGTCGATCCCCGGTCCGTACGACAGCGCGACCCCGATGAGCGGGAGCAGCGGGGCGAGCCCCAGGAACAGGCCGGGTGTGTGCGCGGTGTGCACCATCAGCACGCTCATGAACAGCACGGACACCACCGCGAGCAGCCAGGACCGGCGCAGTATCGGCGTCGCGGCCAGCAGCCGCGCGGTGTGGTCGGCCACGCCGAACCGCACCAGCAGCCGTTCGAACAGGCCGGGCCGCGGTGCGTCCAGCTCGGCGTCCAGGCGCTCCCAGCCCGCGTCCAGCGCGACGGGATCGCTCACGTCGGCGAGCCGGGCCCGGCACTCGGCGCAGGCGACGAGGTGACTGTCGGCCGACCACAGCAGGGGCGGCGCCAGCTCGCCCCGGGCATAGCCGCGCAGGTCCTCTTCGGCGACATGCCATGTCATGCCAGTTCCTCCCGCAGTTGGCGGCGGGCACGCAGGGCCCGCGTCTTGACCGTGCCGGGCGGAATGCCGAGCAGGACGGCCGCCTCCCGGGTGGTGAGCCCGTCGACGACCGTCGCCTGCAGGACGGCCCGCAGCTCCGGCGAGAGCCTGGTGAGGGCACCGGCGAGGTCCCCGTGCTCCACCCCCGCGAGCACGCGCTCCTCCGCCGATGCCTCGTCACGGTGGCGCAGCCGGGCCAGCGCCTGGCGCAGCCGGCCGCGCGCACCGTCGCCGCGCAGCGCGTCGACCAGCCGCCGCGAGCCGATGCGCCAGAGCCATCCGGCGGCGTCCTGGGTGGAGCCCTCCTCGCGGTAGCGGGCGGTGCCGCGCCACACCGCGAGGAACGTCTCCTGCACGACGTCGTCGATCACCCCGGCGTCGGCGCAGCGGCCGCGCAGGCGCGCGGTCAGCCACGGCGCGTACCGCCGGTACAGCTCTTCGAAGGCGTGACGGTCCCCGTCCGCCGCGATGGCTCGCAGCAGCTCCCCGTCACTTCTCGTTGCGCTCACATCTCCTCATCGCACGAGCCCGGCCGATCGGTTCACGAAACCACGCTTGACTTTCCGGACCCACTTCCACCACCCTTTCACTACTCAATTAGTGAAAGGGTGGTGGGACGGATGGTCGAGTACCGCATCGACCGGCGCTCCGGCGTCGCCACCTATGTGCAGATCGTCCAGCAGACCAAACAGGCCCTGCGGCTCGGCCTGTTGGAGCCGGGCGACAAGCTGCCCACGGCCCGTGAGGTCGTCGAGGCCACCGCCATCAACCCCAACACCGTCCTCAAGGCCTACCGCGAACTGGAGCGCGAGGGCCTGGTCGAGGCGCGCCGCGGGCTCGGCACGTTCGTGCGGCGCGGACTCGGCGCCGCCCCCGCCGACTCGCCCCTGCGGGCCGAACTGGAGGCATGGGCGGCACGGGCCCGTGCGGCCGGGCTGGACCGCGACGACGTGGACGCCCTCTTCACCGCGGTACTGGACACGCACTTCAAGGGAGACGAGTCATGACCGACACCGCCATCGAGGCGGCCGCGCTGGGCAGGAGGTTCGGCCGGCGCCGCAGGATCGCGCTGGACGGCTGCTCCTTCCGGCTCCCGGCCGGCAGCGTGTGCGCCGTCGTCGGACCGAACGGCGCCGGCAAGTCGACCCTGCTCTCCCTCGCCGCCGGTCTGCTGCGCCCCACCGACGGCACGATCACCGTCCTCGGCCAGGCCCCGGCGAGCGCCCGGGAGCGACTCGCGTACGTCGCCCAGGACAAGCCCCTGCACCCGCAGCTCACCGTCGCCGACACCCTGCGGCTGGGGCGGGAACTCAACCCCCGCCGCTGGGACACGGCCGTCGCCGAGCGGATCGTCGCCGAGGGCGACCTCGACCCCAAGGCCAGGGTGCGCACCCTCTCCGGCGGCCAGCGCACCCGCGTGGCGCTCGCCCTCGCCCTCGGCAAGCGCCCCGAGGTGCTGCTCCTGGACGAGCCGATGGCCGACCTCGACCCGCTCGCCCGGCACCAGCTGATGGCCGCGCTCATGGCCGACGCCGCCGAACACGGCACCACGGTTGTCATGTCCTCGCACGTCGTCGCCGAGCTGGACGGCTCCTGCGACCACCTCCTGCTGCTCGGCGCCGGCCGGGTCCGCCTCGCCGGCCCGCTGGACGACCTGCTCGCCGCCCACCGGCTCGTGACGGGCCGGGCCGACACCCCCCTGGACCCGCACCTCGTGGTCGAGTCCCGCACCACAGGCCGTCAGCTCACCGCGCTGATACGGCCCGACGGCCCCCTCGGCGACGGCTGGCAGACCACCGCCCCCACCCTGGAGGAGCTGGTCCTCGCCCACCTGCGCGCCCCCGAGGCGCCGGCCCTGCGCCTCGACACCGTGCGGGAGGCCGCCGTATGACCGCCGCCCTCGCCGTCGAGCGGCCCGCCACCGCCACGCCCTCCCGAGGGCCGCGCGGACTGGTCTGGGCGATGCTGCGGCTGCACCGCTGGGCACTGTGGTGCTGGGCGCTGCTGGTGGCCGTCGGGGCGGGAGCGCTGCTGTGGGCGTGGGGTCCGGGCGCCGCCGCGGCCTGGGCGGAGTACTACGAGATGGCCTGCGACACCGTGACGCCGGGCGACCTCGCCTGCGACTACACGGGTGCCGCGTACGCCCGCTACGACTCGGTCGTCGGCACCGCCGCCGCACTCATCGGCATCGTCCCCTTCCTCACCGCCGCCTGGGCCGGCGGCGCGCTCATCGGGCGCGAACTGGAAAGCGGGACCGCCCAGTTGGCGTGGACGCAGTCCGTCTGCCCGGCCCGCTGGCTGGCCGCCAAGCTCGCCGTCCCGGCCGCCCTCCTCGTCTCCGGCACGCTCGTGCTCACGCTGCTGCACCACATGCTGTGGTCGGCGGACGGCGCGCTGCGGCAGGTGAACAGCTCACGGCACTGGTACGCGGGCACCACCTTCGAGGCCAACGGCACCCTCGCCACCGCCTACGTCCTCCTCGGCCTCGCCGTCGGCGTCCTCGCCGGACTGCTCCAGCGCCGCGCCCTGGCCGCGCTCGGCACGGCGGTCGTCGGCCTGGCGATCCTCACCGCCGCGCTCCGCGCACTGCGCCCCCACCTGTGGCCGGTCGAGACGCTCACCGGCAAGCGCGGTTACCCCGAGTGGACCGGCATGGTCGTCGGGGACGGCGCCCTCACCTCCACCGGCGCCCGTGTCCCGGACCCGCACTGCGACACGGCCAAGTGCTACGCCGACCACGACGTCGTCGGCTACTACCGCGACTACCACCCCTCCTCCCACTTCTGGCCCCTGCAGCTCGTGGAGACCGGCATCGCCCTCGCCGTCGCCGGCCTGGCCGTCCTCGCCGCCTTCGCGCTGCTGCGCCGCCGTACCGGAGCCGCCGTATGACCAGCCCCTCCGCGACGGCCGTCTCCTCGGCCCGCACGCCGTCCGGCCCGCGCGGCGGCCTGTTCCGGGCCGTCCTGCGGCTGCATCGCACGGCCCTGGTCCTCTGGGGCCTGGCTCTGGCCGCCGCCACGGCGTACCTGATCTGGCTGCACACCATCGGGGGCGAGGCCCGCAGGGGCACCAGCCCGTGCGCCATACCGGCGTCCGACGGCCTGCCCTCGTGCGCGGCGGTCGACGCGATCACCGCCGACGAGACGTACAGCACCGGCATCGCCCTGGTCACCACGGCCCTGTCCTACCTGGTCTTCCCGGTGGCCGCCTGGGCGGGCGGCGCGCTGATCGGCCGCGAGCTGGAGAGCGGCACCGCCCAGCTGGCCTGGACCCAGTCGGTCACCCCGGCCCGCTGGCTGGCCGCCAAGCTGGCCGTCCCGGCCGCCCTCCTCACGGCCGGCACCGGCACGCTCGTCGTGGTCAACCGCTGGGCACAAGGGGACGGCAACCCGAACCTGGTCGGTGACTGGTACTTCGAGGACGTCTTCCTCGGCATCGGGCCCACGGCCGTCGCCTACCCCCTGGCCGCCCTCGCCCTCGGCACCCTCACCGGGCTGCTGCTCCGCCGGGCCCTGCCCGCCGCCGGAGTGGCCTGCGCCGCCGCGTTCGTCCTCTACAACCTGCTGGAACGCAACCGCGAGAACCTCTGGCCGACGGTCACCCGCAGCGAGTCCCACGGCTTCGAACTGCCGCGTTCCGCCTGGCAGCTGGGCTGGGAGGGGTCCACCAGCGCGACCTTCCACCCCCGGTCCCACTTCTGGCCCCTCCAGTACGCCGAGACCGGCATCGTCCTCGCGGTCGCCGCCGCCGCGACCCTCGCCGCGTTCTGGCTGCTGCGCCGCCGTACCCCCTGAGACCTCCGGTCCGTACGTCCCTCCACGGGGGGAAGGACGTACGGACCGGACATACCCGCGCGGACGTAGACGCCCGCGAGCCGCCCCCCGCTATCCCACACGCCATGTCTCCGTAACCATTGGTTCAGACGGACTTGCGACGCTCACCCAATGACCGCCGCCGTGCCAGCGCCTTCGCCGCCGCCGGAGGGGAACGCGAGGAACGGGGACGCCCGGCGCCTCCCCGCGTCGCTCCCGCCCGCGCTCTCCGACGCGCCCATTGGTCTGGATGCGCGGAACAATGGGCATATGAGCCAGCCCACCAACGCCCAGGCCAAGGTCCAGCACGCGCAGCCCTCCGTGGGCTCCATCGCCGCGCACCGCCCGCACACGGTCACCTCCGCGGTCGTCTCCGACCTGGAACCCGACATCGACGCCGACCTCGACGCGTACGAGGTCACCGAGATCGAGGGCGTCCAGTTGCCCCAGGGCCGGTTCCTGGACCGGGAGCGCAGCTGGCTCGCGTTCAACGAACGCGTCCTCGAACTCGCCGAGGACCCGAACACCCCGCTCCTGGAGCGGGCGAACTTCCTGGCCATCTTCGCCAGCAACCTGGACGAGTTCTTCATGGTCCGCGTGGCCGGACTGAAGCGCCGTATCGCGACCGGTGTCGCCACCCGGTCCGCGTCCGGCCTCCAGCCGCGCGAGGTCCTGGAGATGATCTGGGCCCGCTCCCGCGAGCTGATGGCCCGGCACGCCGCCTGCTACCACGAGGACGTCGCCCCCTCCCTCGCGGAGGAGGGCATCCACCTGGTCCGCTGGGGCGAGCTGACGGAGAAGGAGCAGGCCCGCCTCTTCACGCTGTTCCGGCACCAGATCTTCCCGGTCCTGACCCCGCTGGCGGTCGACCCCGCACACCCGTTCCCGTACATCTCCGGGCTCTCCCTGAACCTGGCCGTACGGGTCCGCAACCCCGTCACCGGCACCCCGCACTTCGCCCGGGTGAAGGTGCCCCCGCTGCTCTCCCGCTTCCTGGAGGCCTCCCCCGGCCGGTACGTCCCGATCGAGGACGTCATCGGCGCGCACCTGGAGGAGCTGTTCCCCGGTATGGAGGTGCTGGAGCACCACGCCTTCCGGGTCACCCGCAACGAGGACCTGGAGGTCGAGGAGGACGACGCGGAGAACCTGCTCCAGGCCCTGGAGAAGGAGCTCATGCGGCGCCGCTTCGGCCCGCCGGTGCGCCTGGAGGTCGAGGAGAACATCAACCAGGAGGTCCTGGACCTGCTGGTGCGCGAGCTGAAGATCAGCGAGGCCGAGGTCTACCCGCTCACCGGCCCCCTGGACCTCACCGGCCTCTTCCGTATCGCCTCGATCGACCGTCCCGAGCTGAAGTACCCGAAGTTCGTCGCGGGCACCCATCGCGATCTCGCCGAGGTCGAGTCGGCGTCCGCGCCGGACATCTTCGCCGCGCTGCGCAACCGGGACGTCCTGCTGCACCACCCGTACGACTCCTTCTCCACCTCCGTGCAGGCGTTCCTGGAGCAGGCGGCCGACGACCCGGACGTCCTCGCGATCAAGCAGACCCTGTACCGGACGTCCGGCGACTCCCCCATAGTCAACGCGCTCATCGACGCCGCCGAGGCCGGCAAGCAGGTGCTCGTCCTGGTCGAGATCAAGGCCCGCTTCGACGAGCACGCCAACATCAAGTGGGCGCGCAAGCTGGAGGAGGCCGGCTGCCATGTCGTCTACGGCCTCGTCGGCCTGAAGACGCACTGCAAGCTGTCGCTGGTGGTCCGCCAGGAGGGCGAGACGCTACGGCGCTACAGCCACGTCGGCACCGGCAACTACCACCCGAAGACGGCACGGCTCTACGAGGACCTGGGCCTGCTGACCGCGGACCCGCAGGTCGGCGCCGACCTGTCCGACCTGTTCAACCGCCTGTCCGGCTACTCCCGCCGGGAGACCTACCGGCGGCTCCTGGTCGCGCCCAAGTCCCTGCGCGACGGTCTGATCTCGCGGATCAACAAGGAGGTCCAGCACCACCGTGCCGGACGTCCCGCCTATGTCCGCATCAAGGTCAACTCGATCGTCGACGAGGCGCTGATCGACGCCTGCTACGCCGCGTCCCAGGCGGGCGTGCCGGTCGACATCTGGGTCCGCGGCATCTGCGCGGTCCGCCCGGGCGTGACCGGACTGTCGGAGAACATCCGCGTCCGCTCGGTACTCGGCCGCTTCCTCGAACACTCCCGGATCTTCGCCTTCGGCAACGGCGGCGAACCCGAGGTGTGGATAGGCAGCGCCGACATGATGCACCGCAACCTCGACCGCCGTATCGAGGCCCTGGTCAGGGTCACCGACCCGGCCCACCGCGCCGCGCTCAACCGGCTCCTGGAGACCGGTATGTCCGACACCACCGCCTCCTGGCACCTCGGCCCGGAGGGCGAGTGGACCCGGCATGCGACGGACGCGGACGGCCAGCCCCTGCGCAACGTCCAGGAGATGCTCATAGACGCCCGGAGGCGCCGGCGTGGCACAGCAACACCTTGATCCGACGGACCCCACGGCCGGGGCTGTGACGGGGGACGCCCTCGCGGGCTACCTGCGCGCCCAGGCCACGGAGTTCCTCCGAGCCCTGCGCCTGCACCGGGAGACCGGCAGCGGTGCGTCCAACGGCTCGGAGGAGTCCGTCGACGCGGCCCGGGCGCTACGCCGCTCGGCCCGCCGTATCAGCGCCAGCCTGCACACATTCCGCCCCCTGCTGGACGCCGACTGGTCGGAGGCCATCCGCCCGGAGCTGGCCTGGCTCTCCGGCACGCTGGCCATGGAACACGCGTACGCGGCCCGGCTGGAACGCCTGCTGCTGGCACTGCACCGGCTGTCGGGGGCGACAGTGCTGCCCGGGCAGTCCGGCGGGGCCGACGCCGGTGGCGTCGCCGACGTGGCCGGCGTGGCCGCGGGCAGCCGCTCGGCCGACGCGACCGCCGGCGTGGCCGCGGGCGGTCGTGCCGGTGGCGGAGCGACCGTTCCGCAGAAGGCGGCGCCGCACGCCGGCCCCTCCGCCGCGACGGCCACCCCGGAGCGCGGCAACCTCACGGTGGGCGCGGCCAAAGCGGGCGCCCTGCTCGAACGCCAGCTCACGCTCGCCCGGACCCGTGCGCACAGCACCGCCCTGCAGGCCCTCGGCTCCTCCCGCTTCCACGCCGTTGCCGACAACATCGCCGTACTGGCCAGCGAGGTCCCCCTGACCCCCGCCGCGGCCACCGCCGACCTGCGCCCCCTCGCGGCCGCCGCCGAGGAGCGGCTCACCGACGCGGTGGCGGCGCTGCCGCTGGTGACCGCGGGCCACCCCTACAACGCCGAGGCCCTGATCCACGGCCTGTCCCCGGACCCGGCCCCGCATCCGCAGGACGCCCCCTGGCACCAGGTCCGCCTGCTGCTGCGCCTGCACCGCTACGCCCGCGAGGTCCTCCTCGGCGACGACGGCCCGGTGGACGTACGGCTGCTGGCGGCCGGCCAGGCCCTGAACCGGCACCGCGACGCCTCCGAGGCGGCCGCCGCCGCGGCCCAGGCGGCCCGCACCCCGCGCATCGCCCCGGCGACGGCGTACGCCCTCGGCGTGCTGCACGCCGACCAGCGGCACGAGGTGGAGGCTGCGCGGTTCGCGTTCCAGCAGTCCTGGCAGCTGAAGACGGTGGGCGCGCCTCAGCGACCCTGAGGCCCGCCCTGGGAACCCCTGCACCACAGGTACTCCCGAAGGAGGCACATTTCCGGTGACTCACCCGAACCAAGACCTCACCGTCCATGCGGCCGGCTGCGTCCTGTGGCGCCGTTCGCCGGTCGACGGTGAGCTGGAGATATGCCTGATCCACCGTCCGAAGTACGACGACTGGTCGCATCCCAAGGGCAAACTGAAACGCGGCGAGGACCCCCTCGAAGGCGCTCTGCGCGAGGTCGCCGAGGAGACGGGCCACTCCGCCGAGCCGGGAGCCGAGCTGCCGACGCAGCGGTACATCGCCAACGACCGCCCCAAGGAGGTCCGGTACTGGGCGGCCGAGGCGGGCCCGGGCCGCTTCGCCCCCAATGCCGAGGTGGACCGCCTGCTGTGGCTCTCGCCCACCGCCGCCCGGTGCCGTCTCAGCCAACCGAGGGACCGCCCACTCGTGGACGCCCTACTGCAGTCGCTGCGGCCCGCCTAGTCCGAAGCAACCCGCACAAAGCGTCGGCATACACCCGTGTCCTCAACGTAAGCGTTCCGTTACCTCACCGCACCGTCCCCAGGGGTTCACCCCCCGTTCATTTACGCCCTTCGGCCGCTTCACCTGTTCTGCCTAATTTCAGCCGTGCACGATGACGGACCGCGCCCCGGGGGGACGGGTCCGCGTCACCCATTCTTCGCACGCCGCCGGAATTCAGGACGGCGGCTCCTGGAAGGAACACCCTCAGTGAAGCTTCAGCGCAAGAACCGGCGCGTCCTCGCTCTCGGCGCTCTCGCCGTCTCCGGCGCCCTGGCCCTCACGGCGTGCGGCTCCGACGAGACCGGCAACGGCGGCGGCGACGCCTCCTCCAGCGCCGGCGCCAGCAACATCAAGTGTGACGACGCCTCGGGCCAGGTCCTCGCCGACGGCTCCTCCGCCCAGAAGAACGCCGTCGACGCCTGGGTGAAGCAGTTCTCGTCCGCCTGCAAGGTGGAGATCAACTACAAGGCCGGCGGCTCCGGTGCCGGTGTCACCGCCTTCACCCAGGGCCAGATCCCGTGGGCCGGTTCGGACTCGGCCCTCAAGCCCGAAGAGGTCGAGGCCTCCAAGAAGATCTGCTCCGGCGGTCAGGGCATCGACCTGCCGATGGTCGGCGGCCCGATCGCCCTCGGCTACAACGTCCCGGGTGTGGACAACCTCGTCCTGGACGCCCCGACGATCGCCAAGATCTTCAACGACAAGATCAAGAACTGGAACGACCCGGCGATCGCGAAGCTCAACCCCGGCGCCAAGCTGCCCGACCTGAAGATCCAGGCCTTCCACCGCTCCGACGAGTCCGGCACCACGGACAACTTCACCAAGTACCTGATCGCCACCGCCAAGAGCGACTTCCCCTACGAGGGCGGCAAGGCCTGGCAGGCCAAGGGCGGCCAGTCCGCTCCGCAGTCCTCCGGCGTCGCCGCGCAGGTCAAGCAGACCGCCGGCGCGATCGGCTACTTCGAGCTGTCCTACGCCAAGAACGGCATCAAGGCCGTCGCCATCGACACCGGCGCCGGCAAGCCGGTCGAGGCCTCCGTCGAGAACGCCACCAAGGCCATCTCGGACGCCAAGGTCGTCGGCACCGGCAAGGACCTCTCCCTGGAGCTGAACTACGCCACCAAGGCCGAGGGCGCCTACCCGATGATCCTCGTCACCTACGAGATCGTCTGCGACAAGGGCAACAAGTCCGAGACCCTGCCCGCCGTCAAGGCCTTCCTGCGCTACGCGGCCTCCGAGGACGGCCAGAAGATCCTCGCCGAGAACGACTACGCGCCGATGCCCGAGGACATCATCGCCAAGGTCCGCACGACCGTCGAAAGCCTGAGCTGACCTGAGAGTGCGGTCCGGTCTCCCGTGTGGGACCGGACCGCACCGTCCGGTGCACCGCCGCCAGGGGCCGCACACCACGTGCGGTTCCGCAGACCGGAGAACCCGATGGACACCACACACATAGCTGACGCACCTCCCCCCACCCCACAGCCGTCCGTGACCGAGCAGAAGCGCGCGGCCCGTGGTGCCACCCGACCCGGAGACCGGATCTTCCTCGGCCTCTCCCGCGGCTCGGGCATTCTGCTGCTGGTGATCATGGCCGCGATCGCGGGCTTCCTCACCTACCGCGCCGTCCTCGCCATCAGCAAGGACGAAGGCAACTTCCTGACGACCTTCGAGTGGAACACCGGCGTCAACCCGCCGGTCTTCGGCATCGCGGTGCTGGCCTACGGCACGATCGTCTCCTCGATCATCGCCATGGTCATCGCGGTCCCGATCGCGGTCGCCATCGCGCTGTTCCTCACCCACTACGCCCCGCGCCGGCTGAGCGGTCCCATCGCCTACGTGATCGACCTGCTCGCCGCCGTGCCGTCCATCGTCTACGGCCTGTGGGGCGCCCTGATCCTCGTACCGCACCTGGGCGGCCTGTTCGGCTGGCTGGACGACTACCTCGGCTGGACCGGCATCTTCGAGTGGCAGGGCGGCGCCGCGCGCTCCATGCTCACCGTCGGCATCCTGCTCGCGATCATGATCCTGCCGATCATCACCAACGTGAGCCGCGAGGTCTTCCGCCAGGTCCCGCAGACGCACGAGGAGGCGGCCCTGGCGCTCGGCGCCACCCGCTGGGAAGTGATCCGCATGTCGGTCCTCCCCTTCGGCCGCTCCGGCGTGATCTCCGCCTCGATGCTCGGCCTCGGCCGCGCCCTCGGCGAGACGATGGCCGTCGCCACCGTGCTCTCCCCCGACTTCCTGATCCACGCCAGCCTGCTCGACCCGGGCGGCGGCACCTTCGCCCAGAACATCGCCAGCAAGTTCAGCGAGGCCACGGAGTTCGGCCGTGACGCGCTGATCGCGTCCGGTCTGGTCCTGTTCGTCATCACCCTGCTGGTCAACGGCGCGGCCCGCGCGATCATCGCCCGCCGCAAGGAGTACTCGGGGGCCAACGCATGAGCACCGCACCCACCGTCGCCCCCAAGCGCCGCAGCACCCTGCGCGGCGGCCGGCTGCCCAAGTGGGCTCCGTGGGCCATCGCCGCCGGATCCGTCGCCCTCGGCGTCGGCATCAGCGCCGCCGCCGGCCTGAACAGCAGCATCCAGTGGCTGCTGATCGCCGCGATCCTCCACGTCCTCGGTACGTACGTCATCGCGGCCAAGGTGGAGAACCGCCGCCAGGCCAAGGACCGCGTGGTCACCTCGCTGGTGTGGGTCGCGTTCCTGCTCGCCGTGGTGCCGCTGGCCTCACTGGTGTGGTCGACCGTCCAACGCGGCGTGAAGGTCCTCGACACCTACTTCCTGACCCACTCGATGGGCGTGGTCGCCGACTCGGAGCCGGGCGGCGGCATCTACCACGCCATCCTCGGCACGCTGGAGCAGGTCGGCCTCGCCACGCTGATCGCCGCGCCGATCGGCGTGCTCACCGCGATCTACCTGGTGGAGTACGGCCGCGGCGGCCTCGCCCGTGCCGTCACCTTCTTCGTCGACGTCATGACCGGCATCCCGTCGATCGTCGCCGGCCTGTTCATCCTCAGCATCATGCTGATCTTCGAGATGGAGCCGTTCGGCTTCGCCGGCTCGCTCGCTCTCGCGATCCTGATGATGCCGGTCGTCGTGCGTTCCACCGAGGAGATGCTCAAGCTCGTCCCGAACGAGCTGCGCGAGGCCTCGCTGGCGCTCGGCGTGCCCAAGTGGCGCACCATCCTGAAGGTGGTCCTGCCGACCTCGCTCGGCGGCATCATCACGGGCATCATGCTGTCCATCGCCCGTATCGCCGGTGAGACCGCGCCCGTGCTGCTGCTGGTGTTCGGCAGCAAGTTCATCAACTCCAACCCGTTCGAAGGCGCGCAGGCGTCGCTCCCTCTGTACATCTACCAGCAGTACGGATCGGGCGAGGCTCCGGCGTACGACCGGGCGTGGGCGGCGTCGCTGACGCTGATCGCGTTCGTGATGATCCTCAATCTGGTGGCCCGCGGCATCGCCCGCTGGAAGGCCCCGAAGACGGGCCGCTGACGCGGCCATTGACGACAGTCAGCGACTCGAAAGAAGCAGTGATTTCCATGGCCAAGCGCATTGATGTCAGCGGCCTCAACGCCTACTACGGCTCCTTCCTCGCCATCGAGGACATCTCGATGACCGTCGAGCCGCGCTCCGTGACCGCCTTCATCGGCCCGTCCGGCTGCGGCAAGTCCACGTTCCTCCGCACCCTCAACCGCATGCACGAGGTCACGCCGGGCGGCCGGGTCGAGGGCAAGGTCATGCTCGACGACGAGAACCTGTACGGCACCGGAATCGACCCCGTGGCCGTGCGCCGCGAGGTCGGCATGGTCTTCCAGCGCCCGAACCCCTTCCCCACGATGTCCGTCTACGACAACGTCGCGGCCGGCCTGAGGCTGAACGGCTCGTACAAGAAGTCGCAGCTGGACGACATCGTCGAGAAGTCCCTCAAGGGCGCCAACCTCTGGAACGAGGTCAAGGACCGCCTGAACAAGCCGGGCTCCGGTCTCTCCGGCGGCCAGCAGCAGCGTCTGTGCATCGCGCGGGCGATCGCGGTCGAGCCGAAGGTCCTCCTCATGGACGAGCCCTGCTCGGCCCTCGACCCGATCTCCACCCTCGCCATCGAGGACCTGATCGGTGAGCTCAAGGAGCGCTTCACGATCGTCATCGTGACGCACAACATGCAGCAGGCGGCGCGTGTCTCCGACCGCACGGCCTTCTTCAACCTGGCGGCCGTCGGCCAGCCCGGCAAGCTGATCGAGATCGACGACACGGAGCGCATCTTCTCCAACCCGTCGGTCCAGGCCACGGAGGACTACATCTCCGGCCGCTTCGGCTGACAGACCCCTCGCGGTGCTGCATGGCGGTGCCACCGCGAGGCAGATAAAGGGCCCGCCCCCCGGCTCCCGGGGGGCGGGCCCGTCTGTGTCCGGGCAGCGCCCTCCGGCATGGTGCGGGCCGGGCGGTCACACGCTCACATGATCCACGGCATCCGCTCTCGCCAGGCTCCGGGCGCGTCTGGCCGGCCCCCGCCAACCGCACGTGCAGCGGGCGGTGCAGAAGGGTCCCTTCTCCACCGTTGACGTGCGGTGCTCCTCGGGGTCGCGGTGCTTTCGGTGTGCCGTCGGTCCATCCTGCTGCGCCACATCGACAACGTTACCCAGGGCAAGTAAGCGCAACGCCCCCGGGCGCCGTGACGAGGGCACCTACCCGTCGTTAACCGGAACGACAGGGGGCCCGTGACGGACGTACCGGCTGGGGGTAGGCAGGCGATGACGGAGCGGCAGCAGCACAGGCGGCGGCACGGGGCTGGCGTTGCGGCCGGCGTCCTTTGTGTCTGTCTGACGGGCAGCGGATGCGCGCAGAACGGCGCGGCGGTGGAGGACTCACGCGGGCGGGACGCCGTGGAGGTCGTGCGGCACGCGGCCGACGCGCTCATCGGAGCCCGGAGCTCCAAGGCCCGTACGTCCATGGAGATGGCCACCGGCGGCACCCGCGTCACCATCCGCGGCGAGGGCGTGTACGACTTCGGCAAGCAGCTGGGGCAGCTGAAGGTGCTGCTGCCGCAGGACCCGGCGGGCGCCACCGCACACCGGCCGATCATGGAACTCCTCGCCCCCGGGGCCCTGTACATGAAGAACCGCGGCGCCGGGGTGCCCGCCAACAAGTGGGTGCGGGTCGACACCCGGTCGCTGTCGGACGGGAACCTCGTCACCGGCGGGGCCACCGATCCGTTCGCCGCCGCCGAGGTGCTGCGCGGGGCGCGGACGGCGACGTATGTGGGCCAGGAGGATGTCGCCGGTACCTCGGTGCGGCACTACCGGGGAACGGCCGACCTCGGCTTCGCCTCTCAGGACGCGTCCGACGGGCACAAGGAATCCCTGGCGGCAGCGGCGAAAGGGTTCGCCACGGATCAGGTGCCGTTCGACGTCTATCTGGACGAGGCCGGCCGGATCCGCAAGGTCAGGCACCGGTTCAGCTTCGTCAACGGGCAGCAGAGCGACGCCGTCGCGGTGGCCTCGACGACCTTGCTGTACGACTTCGGGGCCCCCGTCGACGTACGTCTGCCGGACGGCGACGACATCTACGCCGGCAAGATCGCGGAGGAGTGAGGGCCGGCGTATGCCTGCGTGACGGGCGTCAAGAACTAGCCCGTCCGTGCCATGCGCGGTGTGTAGGCCGCTCCCTACTCTAGGAAGTCGGTAACGGCAGAGAAGAGGTGATGCGCGTGGCTCCGGTCGGCGGTACGGCAGTTCAGGACCACGTGGCCCTCGCCGAGATCGAGCTGTGCGGAGAGCTGATCATCGCGGCATCGACCGCCCGCGAGGACCGGCTCAGCCTGGCGAGCATCGACGAGGTGCTGAGAGTCACGGAGGAACGGGCAGCGGAGGAGCGGGCACCGGAGCGTGACGCGTCCGACGAGTGAGCTCGCTCTCACATCAGGGCAGGTCAAGTCGGGGCCGGGCCGATCGGGGACGGTCAGATCGGGGAGGGGCAGATCGGTGGAGGTCAGGTCCTCAGCAGCCGCCCGATCGCCTTCGTCGCCTCCTCCACCTTCGCGTCGATCTCCGCACCGCCCTTGAGGGCCGCGTCGGCGACGCAGTGCCGGAGGTGTTCCTCCAGCAGCTGGAGGGCGAAGGACTGCAGGGCCTTGGTGGAGGCGGACACCTGCGTCAGTATGTCGATGCAGTAGACGTCCTCGTCGACCATCCGCTGCAGGCCACGGATCTGGCCCTCGATACGGCGCAGGCGCTTGAGGTGTTCGTCCTTCTGCTTGTGGTAGCCGTGGATGCCCCGGTCGTGGTCCGTCACGACCTCGGCAACGGCCGGTTCTGTCGCCTCTTCAGCGACGGAGGGCGCATCCGCGCCGGCCTCGGTGGTCGTCATCGCGTCCTCCAGACATAAACCGCTTCACATACCCCTACTGGGTATATCGTACCGAACTTTGCTGGGTATAGGGCCTTGTGGCCGACGCCGCGCACGGCCACTGGACTGGACCACTGGGCAGGCCCCTGTGCCGACCACTGTGCCTGATGGGCGACACTGGAGGACGGCCCATTAGCCGTGGCCGGATGATGCGCCTAGCATCAGCCTGACCGAAACCGATGCTTACCGAGGACCCCACGTGCGATTTCGTCTGACCCCCCGGGAGACGAGCTTCTACGACATGTTCGCCGCGTCCGCGGACAACATCGTCACGGGCTCGAAACTCCTGATGGAACTGCTCGGGGCGGACAACGCCGGCCGGGCCGAGATCGCAGAGCGTATGCGGGCCGCGGAACACGCGGGTGACGACGCCACACACGCGATCTTCCACCAGCTGAACTCCTCGTTCATCACGCCGTTCGACCGCGAGGACATCTACAACCTCGCATCGTGCCTCGACGACATCATGGACTTCATGGAGGAGGCCGTCGACCTGGTCGTCCTCTACAACGTGGAGGAACTTCCCAAGGGCGTCGAGCAGCAGATCGAGGTGCTGGCGCGCGCGGCCGAGCTGACGGCCGAGGCGATGCCGAACCTGCGCACGATGGACAACCTCACCGAGTACTGGATCGAGGTCAACCGCCTGGAGAACCAGGCCGACCAGATACATCGCAAACTCCTCGCGCACCTCTTCAACGGCAAGTACGACGCCATCGAGGTCCTCAAGCTCAAGCAGATCGTCGATGTGCTTGAGGAAGCGGCGGACGCCTTCGAGCACGTGGCGAACACGGTGGAGACCATCGCCGTCAAGGAGTCCTGAGCCCTTCAATGGACACCTTCGCCCTGGTCGTGACCATCGCGGTCGCGCTCTTCTTCACGTACACCAACGGCTTTCACGATTCCGCGAACGCGATCGCCACGTCCGTCTCGACGCGGGCCCTGACACCGCGGGCCGCGCTGGCGATGGCCGCGGTGATGAACCTCGCCGGTGCCTTTCTCGGCTCCGGTGTCGCCAAGACGGTCAGTGAGGGCCTGATTCAGACACCCGAGGGCTCGAAGGGGATGGGCATCCTCTTCGCCGCGCTGGTGGGTGCGATCACCTGGAACCTGATCACCTGGTACTTCGGCCTGCCGTCCTCGTCCTCGCACGCCCTGTTCGGCGGCATGGTGGGCGCGGCGCTGGCCGGCGGGACGACGGTCTACTGGGACGGCGTACTGGACAAGGTCGTCATCCCGATGTTCGTGTCGCCGCTCGTCGGACTGTGCGCGGGCTATCTGGTCATGACGGCGATCATGTGGATCTTCCGCCGCTCGAATCCGCACAAGGCCAAGCGGGGCTTCCGCATAGCGCAGACCGTGTCGGCCGCCGGCATGGCCCTCGGACACGGCCTCCAGGACGCCCAGAAGACCATGGGCATCGTGGTGATGGCCCTGGTCATCGCCGACGTCGAGGACTACGGCGACCCGATCCCGGTATGGGTGAAGATCGTGTGCGCCGTGATGCTGTCCCTCGGCACCTACGCCGGCGGCTGGCGCATCATGCGCACCCTCGGCCGCAAGATCATCGAACTCGACCCGCCCCAGGGTTTCGCCGCGGAGACGACCGGCGCGTCGATCATGTTCACGACGGCCTTCCTCTTCAAGGCCCCGATCTCCACGACCCACGTCATCACCTCGGCCATCATGGGCGTCGGCGCCACGAAGCGCGTGAACGCCGTCCGCTGGGGCGTCGCCAAGAACATCGTCCTCGGCTGGTTCATCACGATGCCGGCGGCCGCGTTGGTGGCGGCGGGGGCGTTCGGGGTTGTGAATCTGGCGTTCCTGTAGGGGTCGGCCTGCCGCCTGCTGCCAGTCCGGAGGGCGCCGCGGTGAGCATCCGGCTGGAACCTGCACGAGTACCGCCTCCGCCCAGACTGTCAGTAGCGCCTGGCATGCTCGCGCAGAACGGATCCCCGAAGAAAGCCGCGACATGACCCAGCAACCCCATGAGCCTCTGCTCGACTCCGACGGACGAGCACTTCCCTTGCCCCCCGACCCCTTGATCCCGGTGCCGGACGAGGTCGGGCACCAGCTGGCGGCGTACCGGGCGGGTGATACCGCGCAGGCAACGGGGTTACTGGCCGCGCTCGCCGGCACGGGACGCAGCAGTGCGTCCGGGCACGCGGCGATGGCGCTGGCGGGCATCGAGATCGGCGAGAACGGCCTCGGCGGCTCCCACCGGCGATGGCTGGAGCAGGTGGCCGCGGGAGAGGACCCCTGGCTGGGCCCTCTGGCCGCGGTGATGCTCACCCCCGACTTCCGGTCGGGCACATCCTCGGACTCGGGCCGAAGGCTCCTTGCGAGCCTCGCGGCTCAGCTCACCGGCGACCCGGACACCGCCCTGGACGGATTCGAGCAGGTCTTAAGGGCCCACAAGGGCACGGAGCCCGGAGACGTCGCCGGCCTCCTGCTCGGCAACCTCCTCATCCAGAGCGGCGATCAGGCCGCCGCCCTGGAGCCACTCAGCTACACGCGCGGAATGTGCGACGGCACACTCGCGGGCTATGCGGCTCATCTCGAAGGGCACGTCCTCATCGGGCAGAACGAGAAGGAGCGAGCGAGCAAGGTGCTCCAGTACGCGCACGGCGAATCCCACCCGGCCGGAGGCGGTGACAAGGGGCTGCACCCCTGGGTCGCCATCCGGTTCGGCGAACTACTGGCGAGCGACCCATGGGTGGACCTCGTCTACGACCAGATGGAGGAGAGCGGTGTGAGCATGGGCGAGGTGCTCCGCGAACCCTTCGAGTCCGCCGAGTACCCGAAAGAGGTCAGCACTCCCGCGCTCGCCGACATCGGCCTGTTCCTGTTCCCCGCGGACTTCGAACCTGTACACGCGGGTCTGGAGCGCCTGAAGGCATGGAGCGACGAACGATACGAACGCGGCCGCAGGCTCGTCCTCACGCTCCACACCCATGTCGAGGACACGCGCGACGACGAACGCACCCTGGGACTGGCGGAACTGCGGGCGAAGCTCGACCTGCCCAAGCCCAAGTAGCAAACCGTGACGCCCCTGGGGGACGGGACGGGTAGCGGGGGCGGGGGCAGGGGCGAGGAAATTCCATTGCGTAAACGGGTCGTACGCGATGGAACCCCGCCCCTCACCACGCCGTCTCGTTCCACGTATCCCCCAGGAGGCGACATGGAACGGCGTACCTTCATCGGCGGCACCGCAGCAGCCCTCACCGCCCTGACGGCAACCGCCTGCAACGGCACGGACAGCAAGAGCAGCGGCACCGGAACAGGGACCGGAGCAAGCAGCGCCGACGTCGGCGCCGGCACCCGCACCCAAAACACCGCCGTCTCCGCCCCCACCACTTGGACCGCCCTCGCCCAGTCCCTCGACGGCCGCCTAATCCGCCCCGGCGACGCCGACTGGAAGTCCGCGCACCAGCTCTACAACACCCGCTTCGACTCCCTGAAGCCCGCCGCGGTCGCCTACGTCGCCCACCCCGACGACATACGCACCGCCCTCGCGTACGCCCGCGCCCACCACTTCCAGGTGGCCATCCGCAACGGCGGCCACTCCTACGGCGGCTGGTCCTCCGGCAACAACCGCCTGATCATCGACGTCTCCAAGCTCAACCGCATCCGCGCCTCGGGCAACACCGCGGTGGTCGGCGCCGGCTCCAAGCTCATCGACGTCTACCGCGCCCTCGCCGCGAAGGGCGTCACCATCCCCGCCGGCTCCTGCCCCTCCGTCGGCGTCTCCGGCCTCACCCTCGGCGGCGGCCACGGTGTGACGTCCCGCGCCTACGGTCTGACCTGCGACAGCCTCACCCAGGCCACCCTGATCACCGCCGACGGCAAGCAGGTCACCGCCAACGCCACCACCAACAAGGACCTCTTCTGGGCCCTGCGCGGCGCGGGCAACGGCAACTTCGGCGTCGTCACGGAACTGCAGTTCAAGACCCACCCCGCCCCCCAGGCCGTCACGGCATACCTGACCTGGCCCTGGGCGAAGGCGACCGCGCTGATCAAGGCATGGCAGACGTGGGGCCCGAGCCAGCCCGACGAGATCTGGTCGGCCCTGAGCATCTCGAACCACGCCGGCGGCAACCCCACCATCTCCCTCGCCGCGTTCTCCCTGGGCACCTACGGCGAACTCCAGAACGCGCTGGACCGCCTCGCCGACGGCCCCGGCGGCCCCGGCCCCGCGAGCAACGTCGTGCTCAGGCGCCGCTCGTACGAGGAGTCGATGGAGCTGTACGCGGGCTGCTCGTCCTTCGCCTCGGACGCCCAGTGCCACCTCCCCGGCGGCACCCCGGGCCGCTCCCCGCAGGGTGCGCTCAGCCGCGAGACATACGCCGCGAAGTCGGACTTCTTCGACCGTTCCCTCTCCGCGGCGGGCATCCAGACCCTGCTGCGGCAGATGCAGTCGGTCCGCGGCGGCTCCGGCAGCGTCGCCCTGACGGCCCTCGGCGGAGCCGTCAACCGCGTCTCCCCGACGGCAACGGCCTTCGTCCACCGCCGCTCCCGCATGCTGGCCCAGTACATCGGCTCCTGGCGCGCCGGCACGACGGGCTCCGAGGTCCAGTCCTGGCTGGCCGCGGCCCACACCGCCATGCAGCCGTATGCCTCGGGCGCCGCGTACCAGAACTACTCCGACCCGGGTCTGACGGACTGGCGCAAGGCGTACTACGGGGATGCGGGGACGCGCCTGACGAAGCTGAAGAAGCAGTACGACCCGGAGAGGTTCTTCACGTACCCGCAGGCGCTGTAGGGGTCGAGGGGCGGGCACCCGCCCCCTCCCTCAGGCCAAAGGCCAAACCGGCACCGGCACCGGCACCGGCCCTAGGCGGCCAGATCCCGCTCCTCAGCCCCCGCGGTCTCCTTCCGCGCCCCCGGGATCAACGCGTCCTGCCCACCCACCCGGGACCGTCCCCGCGACTTGATCAGCCACCCGCCCCTCGGTGACCGCTCGATGGCGGACATCAGGGGCGTCAGCAGGGCCATGGCCAGCGGTGACAGCAGCAGGGCGACGGCCGTGCCGAGGGCGAAGCCGCCGACGACGTCGGTCGGGTAGTGCACGCCCATGTAGATGCGGCAGAACCCTTCGAGCAGGGCGAGGCCGATGCCGGCCAGCCCGAACTTCCGGTTGGCGACGAACAGTCCGACGCCGAGGGCCATGGCGATCGTCGCGTGGTCGCTCACGAAGGAGTAGTCGGTCTTGCCGGTGACGAGGACTTCGAGGCCCTGGTGATCGTTGAACGGGCGGGGCCGCTCGACGAACCCCCGTATCGGCACGTTCACGAGCACGGCGACCGCGGCGGCCAGCGGCGCCCACACCAGCGCGGCGACGGACGAGGGGGCGTCCTCGTCACCCCTCCGCCGCACGGACCACCAGCACCACACGATGAGCACGATCAGGGCGAGCAACAGCCCGTACTCACCGACGTATCCCATGACGCGGTCGAACCAGCGCGGTGCGTCCTTGGCCAGGCCATTGATGTCGTAGAGCAGCTCGACGTCGGGGTTCGACCCGGATTCTGCGAGTCCAGCCATGATGCCGCGGCCCCTTCATCTACTCTCCGGCGCATCTTGCGTACGCCGCTCCGCCCACCCCCGTGGTTGTGATCCGGCTACGTCAACAGGAACGCATGGCCCCTCTTGATACGTTCCACACTCCACTGAATGATCACGCAGACGTTATCGAAGAGAGACCCATCGCCGCAGCTCAGGGGGAGGGTTCACGCTGGGTCTAAACCGTCGTGGGCAGCGCTTTCGCGCCATCCTCGGTCACCCGGGTGGCCCCGAAGTAGTCGGGGGTGTCGATCGGGTCGAACCGGATCACAGCACCTGTTCTCGGTGCGTCGATCATGTACCCGCCACCGACATAAATCCCGACATGCCGGATGGCCCGGGAGTTGTTGAGGTCGTCCGAGAAGAACACGAGGTCCCCGGGCAGCAGTTCGGCCCTGGCCGGATGCGGCCCCGCGTTCCACTGGTCGTTGGCGACACGCGGCAACGTGATCCCGACACTCTCGTACGCCGCCTTGGTCAACCCCGAGCAGTCGAACCGCCCGCCGTCCTCGGCCGTGCCGTCACCGCCCCAGAGGTAGAGGGTGCCGAGCTTCTTCTGGGCGTAGTAGATGGCGCCGGCGGCCTGCTGGCTGGGGTCCACCCGGCTGACGGGCGCGGCGAAGCTCTCTTCCAGCGTCGTGATCGTCTTCACGTAGTTCTGGGTCTCCGAGTACGGCGGCACGCCCCCGTACTTGATGACCGCGTACGCCCCGGCGTTGTAGGACGCGAGCATGTTCTTCGTCGCGTCGCCGGGTACGTCCTTCACGTACGAGGCAAGCGTGCAGTCGTACTTGGCGGCCGACGGAATCGCGTCCTTCGGATCCCATACGTCGCGGTCGCCGTCCCCGTCGCCGTCTATCCCGTGGGTGGCCCAGGTCCCCGGGATGAACTGGGCGATGCCCTGCGCCGCCGCCGCGCTCTGGGCCTTCGGGTTGAACCCGCTCTCCTGGTACAGCTGGGCGGCGAGCAGCGCGGGGCTGATGGCGGGACACAGGTTGCCCCACTTCTGCACGAGGTTCGAGTAGGCGGCGGGCACGGCCCCCTTGGCCAGCGCCCTGGACGCTCCGCCCACGCCACCCGCGAGGTTCCCGGCGACGATGTAGACGCCGACGACGAGCAGCATCACGAAGCTGAGCCCCGCCGCGACCGCGGCACCCGCCACGATCCATGCCTTACGCACCGTCAATCGCCCCTCACCCGCCAGGAGTCCGCCCGCGCCAGTTTAGGAGCTTCCCACGCGCAGGCCATGGCAACCGATGCTCTCGTCAGGCCATGGCAGCCGATGCCTCGTCAGTTCGACGCGGACTCCCTTTCCGCTTCGTGGTAGAGCTCCGCCGCATCCGCCCCCAGGACCACGCTGTACGACACGTTCGCCGAGGTCCCGCCATTGTCGTGCCCACCGAGCACGCCCACGACCGCCTCGTCCCCGCTGATCCAGGGACTCCCGCTGCTCCCACCGGCGAACCCGGGGCATGCGATGGCCTGCTGCGTACGGCCGCGGAGATGCGGCTTGTTGGTGCAACTGACCGGCTCCTCATCGGCGTTGGGATACGCGGTGACGGTCACCGCCGTGCCCCCCGGGACCGCGCCCACGGCGAGCCGATTGCCGCCCACCACGTCCTCCACGCCTTCCCCGCCCTGATCCCCCACCGCCAGGAACGCCACGTCACTGTCCTCGTCCCGCCTCTCCTGCCACGCCTTCGACAGGAACCGCCTCCCGACCTTCCACACCCCGTACGGCGCCTCGCCGTCCCGGTACCCCGGCACGAACACCATGTCCCGCTTCTTTCCGCCCAGGCAGTGGGCGGCGGTGACGATGAGGTTCCGATGCGCACTGTGCACCACGGACGCGGTGCAGAAGTGGCCGCCGCGGAGGCTGTCACGACGGTCGGCCGCGAACAACGCACCCACTCGCGCGCCTCGTGCCGTCGCCCCGGCGAAGACGGACACACCGAAGGGGCCTGTGCCGGCGCCGGCAGCCGCGGAGGCCGAGGTGAGGGCGAGGAGGAAGCTGGCGGCATACAG
This sequence comes from Streptomyces sp. NPDC059010, assembly GCF_042740355.1. Lineage (NCBI taxonomy): Bacteria > Bacillati > Actinomycetota > Actinomycetes > Kitasatosporales > Streptomycetaceae > Streptomyces > Streptomyces sp. NPDC059010. The sequence continues at coordinate 14,057 of NZ_JBHYJA010000034.1, read as the reverse complement.
GGAGAGGCGGGGGGTGCGGGGGGAGCGGGCGGGGCGGGGCGTGGGCTTCATCGAGGGCCACTGTGGCCGACGAAGGTGAGAAAACTGTCAGATCCCATCAGTTGTCCTCGTCACTGGTCGCCTTCCGGTCCGGGTCGGGAGAATGACCCCACGTCCGAGACCTGCGAAGGGAACAGAACTCCGTGGCCGACATCCCCCCGGACCTCGCCTGGGAGCGAGCCGCCCCGCCCGACGCCACCGGCCCGGGCCCCTGGATCGAGATCGCCTTCGGCGAGGGCGACGACGGTGAGGCGCCCGTCTATCTCCGCGAGACCAGCGACCCGGACAACGTGGTCACCACCAACCGCCGCAAATGGAACGCCTTCGTACTCGGCGTGCAGGCGGGTGAGTTCGATCACTTCGTCGAGTTCGTAGAGGACGCGTGACCACCACAGCGCACTGCCAGGCCTGCAGGCGCCCGATCGAGAGGTCCGGCGGACCGGGCCGTACCGCCGCGTACTGTTCACCGGCCTGCCGACAGCGTGCCTACCGGGAGCGGCAGAAGCCGGCCGGCCTTCCGGTCAGGGACCTGGTGTCGGACCTCGGGGACCGGCTGTCCCGGTTGCGGGCATGTTCGGCAGCTGGCCCCACCTCACCGGCATTACTTCCCACGTCATCGCGTCCGGCGGGCCCAACTGCCACGATCGTGACCGGAAGCAGCCCGACCGACTGGACCGACTGGACCGACTGAGAGGACACCATGCCCGCCTACGCCATAGCCCACCTCCGGAACGCCACCCCGCATCCGGAGATCGCCGAGTACATCGAGCGCATCACCGCCACCTTCGAGCCGTACGGCGGCCGCTTCCTCGTGCACGCCACCCCGCACGAGACGAAGGAGGGCAGCTGGCCGGGACACGTGGTGCTGATCGGCTTCCCCGGGATCGAGGAGGCCCGGTCCTGGTGGGACTCACCCGCGTACCAGGAGATCGCTCCCCTGCGCTCCCGGCACATCGAGGGCGACATCATCCTCGTCGAGGGAGTCCCGGAGGGCTACGACCCGGCGGTCACCGCCAAGGCCCTGCGGGACGGACTCACGGCCGAGTAGCGACACTCGACGATCAACGCTCAACGCGGCTGCTCAAGCCCGGAAGGTCCCGCCGGATGTACCACTCGGTGGCGAGGATCCCGTCCCGCACGGCCTCCGGGAAACCGGCGAGAAGGCCGGGCGCGGAGGTCCCCCGCTCCACCTCAGCCCGATGCGCCAGTACGGCGGCCCACTTCCGCTCCAGCCAGGGGCTGACGTCGACGGTCGTGGTGACCCATTCGTCCGGGACCGTGTTCATGCCCTTGCCCGCACGGGCCAGTTCGTTCAGCGCGGCGAGGGCCGAGTGCGGGTGGGTGGCCAGGTAGAGGGCGCTCGGCTGCCAGGGGGCACCGGCGTGCGGGTAGAGGCGTTCGAGGCCGGCCGCCTCGACGGCGAGCGTGGTGACGCGGTGGGTGTGCACATGGTCGGGATGGCCGGTCAGGCCGCCGTACGCATCGTGGGTGACGACGATCTCCGGGCGGAACTGCCGGATATGGGCCACCAGCCGGCCGACCGCCTCATCGAGCGGCGCCTCGCACAGACGCGGGCTGCCCGGAGCGGACGACGGCACCCTGGCATCGGCGTACCCCAGCATCCGCGGCTCCCCGGCGCCGAGAATCCGCAAGGCCTCGGCGAGTTCGGCGCCCCGGCGCGTGTCCGGCGTCCAGGTCGCCGTCACCACGGCGGTACGGGCACCCTGGGCGGCGTGCCGGGCGAGGACTCCGCCGGAGGACAGGGACTCGTCGTCCGGGTGGGCAAAGACAGCGAGCAGGCTCGGCAGGGTCATCGAGCGTCACCTCCGCGTACGTCCTACCCGTCCTACCCCCGGGTACGAGAGCTCAGGCGATCGGACACGGGGAGTCAGCCGGTCTACGCACCGACGACCGGCTCCCCCACCCGCCAGCCAACCCCCGTCAGCTCCTCCGACACCGTCCACAACCGCCGCGCCACCTCCGCGTCACTGGCCGCGGCAGACCGCCCCACAAGCGTCGGCACGCCCCGCATCTCGCCGAGCCCGTCCGGGCCGACGTAGCTCGCGCCGGGCAGATCCTGGGTCGCCGCGTACAGCGTGGGCAGCGCGCCCGCCTTGTCGTCCTGGGCGAGGAACCTGTTGCCGATCTTCATGAGCCCGCGCATCAGCGGGTTGGCCGCATGGCTCTGGAGGTTGGTGGCGGCGTAGCCGGGGTGGGCGGCCAGGGCACGGACACCGGAGCCGGAGCCGGCCAGGCGCCGCTGGAGTTCCAGGGTGAAGAGGAGGTTGGCCAGCTTCGACTGGGCGTAGGCGCGCTGCGGGTCGTAGCCGGAGGTGAAGTCGAGGTCCTCGAAACGGATCCGTGCGTCGCCCCAGCGGTGGGCACCGGACGACACCGTGACCACGCGGTCGGTGACATACGGCAGCAGCAGGTTCGTCAGCGCGAAGTGGCCGAGGTGGTTCGTGCCGAACTGCATCTCGAAGCCGTCCGCGGTCCGCTGCCGGGGCAGCATCATGACGCCCGCGTTGTTGATCAGCAGATCCAGGGGCCGCCCCTGCCAGCCGTCCGCGAACTCCCGTACCGACGACAGATCCGCCAGGTCCAGGCGCCGCACCTCGGTGCTGCCGTTCACCGTCGCCGCTGCCGCCCGGCCCCGCTCCGGATCCCGTACGGCGAACACGACGTGCGCCCCGGCGCGGGCCAGCGCGTCGGCCGCGCGGAGACCGATGCCGCTGTTGGCCCCGGTGACGACGGCCGTGCGCCCGGCGAGGTCGGGAATCCGGGCCGCATCCCACGCACGGCTCTTGCCGTTGCTCTCGCTCTTGCTCTGTGTGTTGTCAGCCATGCAAACGAATGTAGGCGTCGCCAACAATGCTGTCAATGACAACAAAGATGGCAATGCCAACAATGATGGCGTCGCCAACATCAAGCTACGATGGTGCGCATGCCCGAGAGCCGCCCCTATCACCACGGAGACCTGCGCGCCGCCCTGCTCGCCGCAGCGGAACGCACCCTGCGCGAGAAGGGCACCGGCTCCCTCTCCCTGCGCGAACTGGCCCGCGAGGTAGGCGTCAGCCACGCCGCCCCCGGCCGGCACTTCAAGGACAAGCAGGCCCTGCTCAACGCCCTGGCCCTGGCCGGTTACGAGCGGCTGGCCCAGACTCTGAACGCCGCCGAGGACCCCGCACTCCCCCTGGAACCCCGGCTCACCGCCCTGGCCCGGGCCTACCTGGGCTTCGCCATCGACAACGCCGAGCTCCTGGAGGTCATGTACGCCCGCAAGCACGACCCGGACGCCTCGGAGCAGATGGCCGTCGCCGTCGAGCGGACGATCGGCAGCCTCGAACGCGTCCTCGCGGACGCCCAGAAACGCGGCGAGATCATCGAGGGCGACCCCGAGGAACTCAACCTCGTCACCGGCGCCGCCCTCCACGGCGTGGCCACCTTCATCGCCGCGGGCTGGCTGACCCCGGAAGCGGCGCTGGCCGGCGTGGAGGGCCTGGTCCACCACCTGCTGCACGGTTTGAAGCCCCGGTGAGACAGGGGGCGCTCGTCGCCGGTTGACGCCCCGTCACCACCCCTGGCCGCAACAGGCCGAGGCACCCCGGCACGGCCCGTTCACCATCCCGGGATAGCCTTCACCCGCAGAACACGGGCACGATCAGCCACCCGACAGGCTCACCCGACCGGCCGCCAGAAACGGCACCCGGCGTGAAGAGGGGCTAACGACGGAACCACACCACAGGTTCCGCTCAGGCCTCGTTGCCCGGCGTGACCTGCCGTGATACACAGAGTGACCGTACGAGCTATTCGTACGAATCCCGCCCATCAATGACGCCAAGTCGACATACGACGGCGACAATGTCGGCGAGAATGATGCCTGACCTCTGCGCGGCGCAGGGGACTGCGGAACTACCCAACAGGGGCGGTGACTTACATGTTCTTTGCGGCCGACAAGGGCGACATCAACACCATCATCGGCGGGATCGCTCCGGACTGGGGTCCCTTCGGGGCACTGGGGAACGAAGCGAAGACGATGATCCAGGTCGTCATGGCGGTCGCCATCCTGATCTGCCTCGGCATCGCCATCTGGGGCGCGGCCAAACAGCGCATCGGCGCGACGGCGCTGCGCGACACCTTCAGCGCCGAACAGGGCAAGGGGCTGATCGTCGCCGGTCTGACGGGCGTCTTCATCATCGGCTCACTGGGCACGCTGTTCACCATCGTGTACGGCATGGCCGTCTAGCGGCCCCTCCCCCTTCCTCCGTCCGTTCCGGGCACGCCCGGTCCCCCTAGTCCCCCACCCACCCGTCGTGCCCACCGGCTGAGGTTGCGTTTCCCTGATGTCGAGTCACCACACCGCGCCCATGCGGGAACCAGCACGGCTACCGTCGTACTCCAACGTGTTTTCGTCCGACGCCGAGGGGGCGTACGCGGCATGAGTCTCGGAGACGAGCGGGAGCCCTCCGGCGGTTACGGAGGCACGGGCCAGACCCGGACACGGCTGCCCGAAAGCGGCGGTGACGTGTACGGAGGCGCACGACGGGGCGGCCGCTCCTCGTCCCGGAGCCTGGTCACCGTGGTCGGCGTCGTCGTCCTCCTCATCGCAGCCATCGCCTTCGCGAACCGTGGAGGCGAAGACTCCGGTTCAGGAGGCGGGGACGAAAACCAGCCGAATTCCTCGTCCACGGCGGCGAGCGGGTCGCAGCCGGTACAGGGGAAGAACGGGGGGATCCCGGCGGGGTTCGCCCAGGACCAGCAGGGGGCACAGAGCGCGGCGGCCAACTACTCCGTGGCCCTGGGCTCGGCCGACATGTTCGACACGGCCACACGGCACGAGATCGTCAACACGGTCTACGCCCCGGATGTCGCAGCCAACCGACAGGCCGACCTGGACAACGCGTACTCCAGCGAGGAGTTCCTGAAGAACATCGGCCTCAACACAGACGGCACCGCACCGGAGGGTCAGTCGTTCGTCTCCCGGGTCATCCCGGTGGGCACCAAGACCACCGCGTTCAGCACGGGTGCCGCCACCGTCGAGGTCTGGTACACGTCCCTGTTCGGTCTGTCCGGCGACGGCTCGACCAACCCGGTGTCCGAGAGCTGGTACACCACGACCTACCAGCTGACGTGGGTCAACAAGGACTGGAAAGTCACCGACTTCCAGCAGAAGGACGGGCCCGTGCCGGTCGGACGCGACCAGCGGGCCTCCACCGCCGACGACATGACGAAGGCCGTCGAGGAGTTCGGAGGGTTCACGTATGCGCGCTAACCGCCGCTTCCTCAAGGCCGCCGGAGCCCTCGCAGCCGTACAGACGACCGTCGTACTGCTGGCCACCCGTGCTGTCGCCGCACCCACCCCTTCTCCCACCCCCTCGGCGAGCAACGACCCCTGCGACCTCATCCGCGGCCCCGCCAAGGACTACTGCGAAAAGGACAACGGCGGATCCGGATCCGGCGGCGGCCGCTCCCTGACCGACCCCACCGCCACCCTCGACCCCCTCTCCTCCCTCGCCAAGGGCTGCGCGGACGCCGCCTCATGGACCGTCAAGCAGCTCAGCGAGGCGGTGAAGGAGACGGCGAACGTCGACTTCACGAACGCCAAGTTCCTCCAGCAGTACGCGGTCGTCTTCGCGGCATCGACGATCCTCACGCTCCTCCTCTGGCTCCTGGCCGTCGCCAAGCGAGCCGTTCGCGGCGTCCCCCTCACCACCGCCATCAGCGAAGCGATCGGCTTCCTCTGGCTGACGGTGCTGGCGTCCGCGTTCACCCCGCTGATCCTCTACACGGTCGTATCGGCCACCGACGGCGTCACGGACGTCCTCGCGAAGACCACGGGCAACCAGACGGACACCTTCTTCGGCACCTTCGCCGGCGCCCTGGAAAAGGGCGAGGACATCGGCGGCGGCCCGATCATGCTGATCGTCGTCTCCCTGGTGAGCATCCTCGCCGCCGGCATCCTCTGGCTGGAGCTCGTCATCCGCGCCGCCCTGCTCTACGTCGGCGCCCTCCTCGGCACCGTCGTCTACGCGGGACTTGTCGACAAGAACCTCTGGGGCCACGTCCGCCGCTGGGCCGGCATCATGATCGCCGTCATCCTGGTCAAGCCGGTCATCGTCATCGTCCTCGGCCTGGCCGGCGCGCTCTCCTCCGACGACGGCCCGAACGCCTTCTCCGCCGTCGTCTCGGGCCTCGCCATCATCCTGCTCGCCATCTTCGCCAGCGCGATGATCTACCGCTTCGTGCCCGGCTTCGGCGACGAACTCGCCGGCTCCCGCAACAACCGCATCATGCGCGGCGCCGAGGGCAAGGCCGCAGCCGTCATAAGCTCGCCGGCCACCCTGGTCGCCCAGGGCATCAAGACGCACAGCTCCCGGGCGGACAACAACGGCGGAGGCCAGTCCAGCGCCGCCCGTCCCTCGAACCCCGCCAGCGGCGGCGTCGCCGCGCACAGCTCGCGCTCCTCGACCGGAGGCGGCGGATCTGTCCCCTCCGCCGCACCCGCACCCCGGTCGAGCAGCCCGGTGAACAGCCCCCACGCCAGCAACACCCGCAACAGCAATCGTTCAGGAGGTGACGGGCGTTGACGACCGAGTCCCATGTGTCCCATCCGGTCACGCCCCGCCGTACGTATCTGATCGGCCGCGCCCGGCCGAACGCGGTCGTCGGCCGCAACCGCGAGACCGGCGAGATCACGCTGATCATCGTGGGCGCGTTCCTCGGCATGATGTGCGGGCTCCTCGTCCCCGTCCTGTCCCTGCGCATCGCGCTGCTCACGGGCTTCCCGCTGCTCGCGCTGGCCGCGGTCTACGTGCCGTACAAGCACCGGACCTTCTACAAGTGGTTCGAGATCAACCGCAGCTACAAGCGCAGCCTGCGCCAGGGCACGACCTACCGCTCCGCCGCCATCGAGGCCGGCACCCGCGTCGACGGCCGTGAGGTCGAGGTCGGCCCGCCGCCGGGCATCGGCCGCATCACCTGGCTCGCCGCCCCGTTCGGGCCCGACGAGATCGCCGTACTGCTGCACGCCGACCGCCGCACGGTCACGGCCGCGATCGAGATCGAGGGCCCCGGCGTGGGCCTGCGCGACTCCGAGGACCAGGAGGCCCTGGTCGACCGCTTCGGCACCCTGCTGAAGCATGTCGCCAACGGCGACGGCTTCGTGACGCGCCTTCAGATGCTCGCCCGCACCCTCCCGGCCGACCCGGACGCCCACGCCAAGGACGTCGCCGTACGCGGCGACGAGCGGTCCCTGGGCTGGCTGCAGCAGTCGTACGACCAGCTCCAGTCGATGGTGTCGACGAGCAGCGAGCAGCACCGGGCGTACCTGGTCGCCTGCATGCACTTCACGCGCGAACTGGCCGCCGAGGGCATGGCGATGGCCCGCGCGGCCCGTCCGCACGGCGGCAAGGTGGACCGGGACGCCGGTCTCGCGGTCGTCATGGCGCGCGAGCTCACCGACATCTGCTCGCGCCTCCAGGAGGCCGACATCCGCGTCCGGCAGCCGCTCGGGCAGGGCCGTCTCGCCTCGCTCATCCACTCCATGTACGACCCGGACCACCCGATCGACCACATCCAGGCGATGACCAAGCGCAACGCCTGGCCGGCCGAGCTGGACGCCATGGAGCCCACGTTCCTCCAGGCCAAGACCCGGGAGTCCTCCACGCGCGCGCCCTGGTGCCACGCCACGGCCTGGGTGAAGGAGTGGCCGATGACCCCGGTGGGCGTCAACTTCCTGGCGCCGCTGCTCGTCCACACCCCGGACGTCATCCGTACGGTCGCCGTCACCATGGACCTCGAACCCACCGAGGTCGCCATCGAGCGCATGCTGACCGAGAAGACCAACGACGAGGCGGAGGCCAGCCGCGCCGCCAAGATGAACCGCACCGTCGACCCCCGCGACGTCGCCGCCCACAACCGTCTCGACCAGCGGGGAGAGGATCTCGCGAGCGGTGCCGCCGGGGTCAACCTGGTCGGCTACATCACCGTCTCCTCCCGCACCCCCGAGGCCCTGGCGCGCGACAAGCGGACCATCCGGGCGTCAGCCGGAAAGTCGTATCTGAAGCTGGAGTGGTGCGATCGGGAGCACCACCGGGCATTCGTGAACACGCTCCCCTTCGCCACCGGCATTCGGAGGTAGGACCTGATGCGGGACCCGCTGTCCGTCCTCACCGACGCCTTCACGTCCTTCCTCTTCGGGAAGGTCGAGACGACCCGGCTGCCGGTGCGCACGTCGACGGGCCAGGCCCAGGCGGTCTACCTCCCGACCGCCGCCCCCGGCCTCGGCGACTCGGGCGTCATCATCGGCCGCGAGGTGTACTCCGGGAAGGGCTACATCTACGACCCCTTCCAGCTGTACGGCCAGCAGCTCCCCGCCCCCCACTGGCTGGTCCTCGGCGAGTCCGGCAACGGCAAGTCGGCCCTGGAGAAGACGTACGTCCTGCGCCAGCTGCGGTTCCGCGACCGCCAGGTCGTCGTCCTGGACGCCCAGGGCGAGGACGGCGTCGGCGAGTGGAACCTCATCGCGCAGGAGCTGGGGATAACGCCGATCCGCCTGGACCCGACGGCGGCCCTGGACATGGGGATCCGGCTCAACCCGCTCGACCCGGCCATCACGACGACGGGCCAGCTCGCGCTCCTGAGGACCATCATCGAGGTCGCCATGGGCCACGGCCTCGACGAGCGCTCCGGCTTCGCCCTGAAGGTCGCGCACGCCTATGTCAACGAGACCATCATCGAGCGCCAGCCGGTCCTGACCGACATCGTCGAGCAGCTGCGGCACCCCGAGCCGGAGTCGGCGGAGGCGATGAACGTCGCCATAGACGACGTACGGGCGTGGGGCCTGGACGTCGCTCTGGTCCTCGACCGGCTGGTCGACGGTGACCTGAGGGGCATGTTCGACGGCCCGACGACGGTCGGTATCGACCTGGACGCGCCCCTCATTGTGTTCGATTTGTCCCACATCGACCGCAACTCCATCGCCATGCCGATCCTGATGGCGATCGTCGGTGTATGGCTGGAACACACCTGGATCCGCCCCGACCGGAAGAAGCGCATCTTCCTGGTCGAGGAGGCCTGGCACATCATCAACAGCCCCTTCGTGGCCCAGCTGTTCCAGCGGCTGCTGAAGTTCGGCCGCCGCCTCGGCCTGTCCTTCGTGGCCGTCGTCCACCACCTCTCGGACGTCGTCGACGGCGCGGCGGCGAAGGAGGCGGCCGCGATCCTGAAGATGGCCTCCACCAGGACGATCTACGCCCAGAAGGCCGACGAGGCGAGAGCGACGGGCCGGGTGCTGGGCCTGCCCCGATGGGCCGTGGAGATCATCCCGACCCTCACCCCCGGCATCGCGGTCTGGGACGTCAACGGCAATGTCCAGGTCGTCAAACACCTGGTCACCGAGACCGAACGCCCGCTGGTCTTCACCGACCGCGCGATGACCGAGTCGTCCAGCGACGTCACCGACGACGCCCTGCGCGCCGCCGAGCTGGAGGCCGAGGAGCGGGCGGCGGCCTTCGTGGAACAGCACCTGGGCGACTCCGAGTCGACGGTGGCGTAGGCGCAAGGGGAGGGCAGCGTGAGACCGGACGACCGCCGGGCACACCGGGACAACGGCTACGGCCGGGACAGGCAGGAAAGCCGGCAGGGCCAGGGAGGCATCCCCGACGGCCTGCTGGTCGGCATACTCGCCTTCCTCCTCGGCATGACCCTGCTGGTGTGGACGGCGACCGGCCTGGCGGCCCTGTTCGCGCACGGCGCCTGGCCCTCCGGCGTCACCTTCGTCCGCACCCCCCTGGCCATGCGCTACCTGATCGAGGAGCCCCACGACATCCCGGGCGCCTGGCCGGACACACCGGCGGCCCAGCTGTCGGGGTACGGACTGTTCTGGGGCCTGTTCATCGGCCAGCTCATGGTGCTGGTCGTCCTCACCGTGTTCGTACTGGGGACGGTGGCCAGGTGGCGGGCGGTCAGAGCGGGGCGGCGCGCGGCGAAGACGGGGGGCGCGGAAGCGCCGGTGCCCGCAGCTCCGCCGGCACCGGCACCGGCACCGGCACCGGCACCAACTCCCGTCCCCGCGGCACACGACGTACCGGCCCCGAGAACGGAACCGCAGCCGACGGAGGCGTTCAGCGCGGAAGCGGCGCCGGGGGCCGAGCCGCACAGCCCATTGCCGGCCGCACCGGAACCGGTGGCCGGATGGGAAAAGATCCTCGTGGCCTCCAGGGAAGGCCGCCAGACAGCCGCGGCCCAGGCAGTCCTCGACGCCGAAGGCCCCACCCTCGTGGTCACCTCGAACCCGGCCCTCTGGCAGTCCACCAAGGACGCCCGCGCCAAACTGGGCCCGGTCCACCTCTACGACCCCACCCACCTCTGCGACACCCCGTCCCGCCTCCACTGGTCCCCCACCACGGGCTGCGAGAACAAAGAGGTCGCCGTCGCTCGCGCGGCAGCACTCCTCGCACCGGTCCGCCCGACCGCCAAACTGGACCAGGCCCTGGCGGCGGCAGCCGAAACGCTCCTGCGCAGCTACCTCCACGCCGCCGCCATCGACGGCCGCACCATCCGCCACGTCCACCGCTGGTCCCAGGGCAACCAGGTCCAGGACGCCGTACGAACCCTCCGCACCAACCCGAAGGCCGCCCCCGGCGCGGCGGGCGAACTCGAAGCAGCCCTCACCGCGCACCCCGAACGCCGGGACATGGCCCAGGAGTTGACGACCCGGGCGCTCTCCGCACTCCACACCGTCAACATCCGCGAGGCATGCACTCCAAACCGAACTGATGCGCTCGCCTTGGATTCCTTCATCGATGAAGGGGGCACGCTTTATCTGGTGGGTGAATCCATCGAGGACCCCCGAGCCAACCCGGGCGCCATGCCACTCCTGACGGCTCTCGCCGCAAGCGTGGTCGAGCGCGGCCGGCGCATGGCCGAACGGTCATCCTCCGGTCGCCTCGACCCACCAATGACGCTCGTCCTGGACGACGTCGCCGCCGTGGCTCCGCTTCCCCAGCTACCGGAGCTGCTGGCCACCGGAGCGGACCGGGGTATGCCGACCCTGGCCCTGCTCCGGTCCCGGGAACAGGCCCGCTCCCGCTGGCCGCACGACGAACTCCCGGTGTAGCCAAGCCCTACGGCCGCTCCAGCACGAACTCCAGCTCCGTCTCCCCCGGCCGCGCGGCCAACGGCACGACAACACCGCTCGGCACGAACCCCACCCGCCGATAGAACCGCTGCGCCCGCCCGTTCTCCTCGTGCACGATCAGCCGCACCCGCTCGGCACCCCGCGACCAGGCCCACTCCAGCCCGGCATCGAACAGCACGTCGGTCAGCCCGCTGCCCCGCTCCTCGGGCCGCACGAACACCGCGACGACATGCCCCTGCTTGCGCTCCACCGGAAACCCGGCCCAGTCGGTCACCCCCGGCTCCTCGACCAGCACGGTCAACGTCCCGACCCAGCTCCCGTCCGGCCCCTCGGCGATGATCTGCTGCGCCCCGTCGGCCCCCTCACAGGCCCCGGCGGCCCGCTCCTGCCAGAAGGAGTCCGGCCGGACCAGAGCCTCCTCGTGCGTCTCCAGAAAAGCGAGCGCCGCGACCGGATCCTGCAGCGCGGCAAGCCGCAGCTCCTTCGCGGCGGGCCACTCGTCGGCGCGTATGGACCGGATGACGTAGGCCCCGGGGTTCATGGTGCTCATGACGGCAACCGTAGTACCCGGGTACGACATCGCTCACCCGGAATACCGCCCACGGCTCTGGGACACCCGGGGAGGAACCCGCACGATGGACCACGTGACGCAAGAGCGAGCGACCGAACCCCTCACCCAGCACGTCCAGCGCATCAGCCGGCGCATCCGAGCCTTCGACCGACGCCACCCCCTCGTCTGGGACCTGCACCTCACCGGCTTCTGGGTGACGGCCGCCCTGATCGACTACTACGGCGACGGCTGGCTCAACGTCACCCGGGACCGCGACAACCCGGGTTGGCTGGTCCTCGCCCTGAGCCTCGGCCTCTCCGTCCCCCTCCTCCTGCGACGCGCCCACCCCCGCGCCGCACTCCTCGTCATAGCCCCCTTCGCCCTGGTCAACGGCTGGACCGGCATCGCCCTCCAGGCAGTCCTGCTCCAACTCCTGGTCGTCTTCCACCTCGCCCTGCGCCGCCCCACCCGCAACCTGTGGTGGGCGACGGCCCTGATCACCACGCCCGTCGCGCTGATGGCCGCCCGCCACCCCCAGGGCGGCATGGACAGTGACATCGTCCCCGTGCTGATGTCCATCGCCGTGGCGATCGCGATCGGCATCACCGTCCGCACCCGCCGCGACCACACCGAGGCCCTGGAGGACCGAGCCCGCCGCCTGGAGATCGAACGCGACCAGCAGGCCCAGCTCGCCGCCGCGGCCGAACGCGCCCGTATCGCCCGCGAGATGCACGACATCATCGGCCACAACCTCTCGGTCATCACCGGCCTGGCCGACGGCGGCCAGTACGCGGCCGCCAAGTCCCCCGACCGCGCCGCCCAGGCCCTGCACGCGATAGCCACCACCAGCCGCCAGGCCCTCGGCGAACTACGCCGCCTCCTCGAAATCCTCGGTGACGAAGACCACCCCCACGCCCCCCACGCCGAGCTCACCCCCCAACCCACCCTCACCGACCTGGACCACCTCATCAACGGCGTCCGCGCCGCGGGCCTCCCCGTCCACACCACCGTCCAAGGCACCCCCGAACTCCCCCCGGGCCGCCAACTCACCGTCTACCGAGTCATCCAGGAAGCCCTCACCAACACCCTCAAACACGCAGGCCCCGGCACAACCGCGCAAGTACTGCTGTCCTACGAGGAGAAGGGCGCCGTCACCGCGACAGTGACGGACACCGGCAGAGGCGGCCCGCTCCCCGGCCCCGCACAACCCCAGGAAGGCCGCGGCCTCCCTGGAATGCGCGAGCGAACAGCCCTGTACGACGGCACACTTGAGGCCGGCCCACGCCCGCACCCCGAGCAGGGCTGGCGCGTCCACCTTCACCTCCCGGAGGAACCCCCGCAGTGACCACCGTCCTCATCACCGACGACCAGCCCCTCCAGCGCTTCGGCTTCCGGATGCTCCTGGAGAGCCAGGACGACATGACGGTGACCGGCGAGGCGTCCAACGGCAGCGAAGCGGTCCGCATGGCCGCGGAACTGAGCCCCGACGTGGTCCTGATGGACGTCCGCATGCCCGGCCTCGACGGCATCGAGGCCACCCGCCGCATCACCGCCGCCGGCGACCGCACCCGGGTCCTGATCCTCACCACCTTCGACCTCGACGAGTACGCCTACGCAGGCCTCCGCGCCGGCGCCTCCGGCTTCCTCGTCAAGGACGCCCAGCCGGAGGAGCTCCTCTCCGGCATCCGCGCCGTGGCCACAGGCGATGCGGTGGTCGCCCCAAGCCTGACCCGCCGCCTCCTGGACGCCTACGTCCACCACCTGCCGACCCAGAACCCCACCGACGGCCCCGAACCAACGCCCCTGGACACACGCCTCACCACCCTCACCGACCGCGAGCTCGAAATCCTCACGGTGATCGGCAGGGGCTGGACGAACACGGAGATAGCCGCGCGCCTCCATCTCGCCGAATCGACGGTGAAGACCCATGTGGGCCGCATACTCGCGAAAACGGCCTCACGGGATCGAATTCAGGCGGTGATCCTGGCGTACGACGCGGGACTGGTGAGGCCGTCCTGAAACGCGAAAAGGCCCACACCGTAAGGTGTGGGCCTTTTCTCAAAATTTGTTCGGCGGTGTCCTACTCTCCCACAGGGTCCCCCCTGCAGTACCATCGGCGCTGTAAGGCTTAGCTTCCGGGTTCGGAATGTAACCGGGCGTTTCCCTCACGCTATGACCACCGAAACACTATGAAGTTAGACCGGAACACAACACGGTCATTGCCTCAGAACTAACACAGTGGACGCGAGCCTCTATGGACAAGCCCTCGGCCTATTAGTACCGGTCACCTCCACACATTACTGTGCTTCCAGATCCGGCCTATCAACC
>NZ_JBHYJA010000033.1:88242-114109 GCF_042740355.1 Streptomyces sp. NPDC059010 | reverse complement strand
GGGGGGCGCCCCCCCCGCGCCCGAGGGCCTCCGCCCAAGCAACCCCCCACCCCCCCCCCCCCACAGTCGCGGCCCCCCCCCCCCACCCCGCCCCCCCCCCCTCTCTGTGCTTCCGTGCGCGACGGAGGCCGTCTTGACGGAGTCACATTCGCTCGGTACCCAGAAGTCAGGGCACTTCCCCGTGTGGCCCCTCCGGAGGTGGCGTATGGCGGCATCGGCACGGCACGAAACGCGGGCATTGCTCCGCGCGCACCTGTCAGCCGCCTCCTCCTATCGACATCTGACCCGGCACTGTCCGATCTGCCATCACCTGCTGCGGCTGGCAATGGGTTCCGCGCCGCATGCCCCGCGGCCGGCTCCGGACGAGGTCAGCGGGGACGAAACCGCTTCCACCGCGTGACGGGTCGGAGGGCGTCAACTCCCGTACTGGCATGGGGCGCTGGAACGCGCGGCTCCTTTTAGCGCACACACGCCAGAGGCAACAAGGACTGGGGCGTGTGATGGGTGTCACCGCATGAGTTTCCGGGAGTGCGGTACTTACACCTCACCTACAACTGGTCAATTTAATATGTGCAATTGCACCAGCCTCCTGCGATCGCCCGGCGCACGCTCAGTGACCGCCCAGGGCCCACCCAGGGCCCACCCAGGAGTCGCGCAGCAGTCGTGCAGAAGCCGCCCACGGGCCGTCCAGGAACCGTCCAGGGCGGCTCCACAGGGGCGCCCGATACGCCTCCGCAGGCCCCGGCCACCCGCCACAGAACCCCCGGCCGGCACACGCTCCGCACACAAAAAGATCGCGCTGGACTCGGCGGAGTCCAGCGCGATCCACGACGCACCCTGGTTGCGTGCCTGATGAGCTCTGTTCGGCTCGGGCGTGGGCTCTGTTGGGGCAGAACCCGCGTCGCTTGGAGCTAGAGTTCGGGCGCCGCGGCGAGTTGGGGGAACCGCCGGTTTGCCCGGTTATGCAGTTGTTCAGGCCTCGCTGCGCTGCTGCGGGATGCCCGCGAGCAGTGCGCGGACCTCAGCCTCGCGGTAGCGGCGGTGTCCGCCGAGCGTACGGATGGAAGTAAGCTTCCCGGCCTTCGCCCACCGCGTGACCGTCTTGGGGTCGACGCGGAACATCGTGGCGACCTCAGCCGGGGTCAGCAGCGGCTCGGCATCAGGGGTGCGAGCGGTCATGAGCGGCCTCCTCGGGAGAACCGAACCTTCTCGGTTCTTTCCTCTAAATTCTGCACCTTGACCCGCGTTGCCCGAAATGGCGCACACGAGTCGAGTCGGTTATAGGACGAACGGCTTGTCCTCGGCACTACAACTACACCATCTGTCCAGCCGCGTCGGCCAAACCGATGGAATTGCCCTCCCAGGTGTTCATCAGCGACGGAAGCCGATGGACCATGCCATAGCGGACAGTCACGCCACTGTGACGATCAGTCACAGTGGCGTGCAGGAGTCACAAGACCCCCCATAGCGTGCAATGTCGAGAGAGAGCCCTCCCCGGACTCCTTGTCCTATTTTGGCACGAGGAAGGGTTAGGGGCGCAAGGGCCGCGTACGTGCGGTCCGTCACGCTTACGCGCGTTGACGCATCCTTGATACATACGCCCGGATCGGGTCCTACGTCCCTTGTTGACGCGACATCAAGAACCTCAGAGCGAGCACGAAACCCCAAAACGGGCGCTCCGTCAAACGCCAGTTCGTTACATCACACGGTGGGCCACGTCACATGGTTCAACCGACCGCACCCGGGCCGCTCAGTTCGCCGAACGCCGGTCCCGTACCGCCCGCCACCGCTCCACGAGGCGCGCGTACGCCTCCCCCGCGGCCGCCCCGTCGCCGCGCCTGAGCGCGTCGATGCCCTCGGCCACGTCGGCCGCCGAGTGGTCGTCTTCCAGATCGCCGGCCGGCAGGGTGTGCACCAGGCCGCCGTAGTCCAGCTCGACCAGCGAGCGCGGATGGAACTCCTCCAGCCAGCGCCCCACGTCCACCAGACCGTCGATGAGCGGCCCTTCGTCGATGGCGTCCTTCAGCGTCCGCAGGGCCCGCGCCACCCGCCGCCGGGCCTGCACCATAGGCGTCCGGTAGCGCAGCACCGGCGGGATCTCGCCCGAGCCCTTGTCGAAGCGCCGCTCCTCGTCCGACACCAGCACGAACCAGTGCAGCGGCACCTGCCAGGTCGAGGTGCGGATCCACGGCCGGGCGTCCGGGTTGCGGGCCAGCCAGCGCTCGTAGTCCTGGGCGGCCTGGCGCCGTACGACGAGCGGCAGCACCGCCTCCAGGACCGGCTTCGGCAGCTCCTCGGCGAGCTCCCCGAGCGCCTGCCAGCCGCGCAGCCGGGTGCGCCACGGGCACACGCACAGCACCCCGTCGACCTCCAGCACGAAGGCGTCGCTGCTCTCGTGCACGGGGACGGGGATCGGCGGGGTGGGCAGCAAGTCGGCCAGGGAGCGGCGCAGTTCGTCCTGGTACGAGGGGCGTTCGGAGCGGCGGGCGTAGCGGGCCCAGTGGCTGCGCTCCGGCTCGGGGAAGGCTGCCAGCGGCTCGTAGACGCGCAGATAGGCCGCGTACGGGACGATCACCGAGGACACCTTGGGCACGCCTGCTCCCTCCCCCGCCGTCTGCCAGGAAAACCTGCGAAACCCGCTGACAAACCCGCGGGAAAACTATGCAAATCGTCGCACGGCCCTACTCCGGGAGTAGGTGATCCTGAGCTCTGCGGGTTGGACGGGCGCCGACGGGTCTAATCTCATGCTCACAGCCCCGCCACCCGTACGGGAGCTCGCTCCAACCGCCGCAACGTACTTCAGGAGTCACCACAGTGACCGACGTAACACACGGCGTCCTGCACACCCTGTTCCACTCGGACCAGGGGGGTCATGAGCAAGTCGTGCTCTGCCAGGACCGCGCCAGCGGCCTCAAGGCCGTCATCGCCATCCATTCCACCGCTCTGGGCCCCGCCCTCGGCGGTACGCGCTTCTACCCGTACGCGACCGAGGAAGAGGCCGTCGCCGACGCCCTGAACCTCGCGCGCGGGATGTCGTACAAGAACGCCATGGCCGGTCTCGACCACGGCGGCGGCAAGGCCGTGATCATCGGCGACCCGGACCGGATCAAGAGCGAGGAGCTGCTGCTGGCCTACGGCCGGTTCGTGGCCTCGCTCGGCGGCCGCTACGTCACCGCCTGCGACGTCGGTACGTACGTCGCCGACATGGACGTCGTGGCCCGCGAATGCCGCTGGACGACCGGACGCTCCCCCGAGAACGGCGGCGCCGGCGACTCCTCCGTGCTCACCGCCTTCGGCGTCTACCAGGGCATGCGCGCCTCCGCCCAGCACCTGTGGGGCGACCCGTCCCTGCGCGGCCGCAAGATCGGCATCGCGGGCGTCGGCAAGGTCGGCCACCACCTGGTGGAGCACCTGCGCGCGGAGGACGCCGAGGTCGTCATCACCGATGTGCGCGAGGAGGCCGTGGGCCGGATCCTCGCCGCCCATCCGACGGGTGTGACGGCCGTCGCCGACACCGCCACCCTGATCCGCGCCGAGGGCCTCGACATCTACGCCCCCTGCGCGCTGGGCGGTGCCCTGAACGACGACACCGTGCCCGCGCTGACCGCGAAGATCGTCTGCGGTGCCGCCAACAACCAGCTCGAACACCCGGGCGTCGAGAAGGACCTCGCCGACCGCGGGATCCTCTACGCGCCCGACTACGTGGTGAACGCCGGCGGTGTCATCCAGGTCGCCGACGAACTGCACGGTTTCGACTTCGACCGGTGCAAGGCCAAGGCGGCGAAGATCTACGACACCACGCTGGCCATATTCGCACGTGCGAAGGCGGATGGAATCCCGCCGGCCGCCGCGGCCGACCGGATCGCCGAGCAGCGGATGCACGAGGCCGCGTCGGCGCGCAAGACGCGCTGACGGGGTTTGACCGGTACCCGTCGGCGCACACTTAGAGAGAACTCTCACGTTCGTCGGCGGGTCGGCCGCCAAGAAGTGGTTAAAATCGTGGTTGACCAGCGGGGACAGGGCGCCCCGAGGGTTCTGGGCCCGGGCACGTCCTGCGGGCGACGTACCGTATGGGCGCGGGCTCAGGTACCGTGGAAGCCCTACGGACCGGTCTCTCCGAGGAGAGCCCGTTCCAGATCATGAACGCGTGTCAAGACTCTGGGGCCACCGAGCCCCGTATCCGAGGGGGTCGAGCCATGGGGCGCGGCCGGGCAAAGGCCAAGCAGACGAAGGTCGCCCGCCAGCTGAAGTACAGCAGCGGCGGGACTGACCTGTCGCGTCTGGCCAATGAGCTGGGCGCTTCGACTTCGAGCCAGCCGCCGAATGGCGAGCCGTTCGAGGACGACGAAGACGAGGAAGACGACCCGTACGCCCAGTACGCGGATCTCTACAACGACGACGATGAGGACGAGGACGACGAGTCCGGTCCCACGTCGCAACAACGCCGCGGCGCTTGACTACCCAGCAGTGCCCGACCCGGTCCTGAGCGGTTACCCGCCGGACCGGGTTTTGCGCTGCTGTCGCGCCGGTCTCAGTTCGCGTAGTCGCCAACCATGGCGGCACCTGTGGTGTGCTCACCGCGGTCCGTGATCTCGCCCGCGACCCAGGCGTCGACCCCGCGGTCGGCCAGCGTGGCCAGGGCCACGTCGGCGGACTCCTCGGGGACGATCGCGATCATGCCGACGCCCATGTTCAGGGTCTTCTCCAGCTCCAGGCGCTCGACCTGACCCGTCTTCCCGACGAGGTCGAAGATCGGGGCCGGGGTCCAGGTGGAGCGGTCGACGATCGCGTGCAGGCCGTCCGGGATCACCCGGGCCAGGTTGGCGGCCAGACCGCCACCCGTGACATGGCTGTACGCGTGCACGTCCGTGGTACGGGTGAGCGCCAGGCAGTCCAGCGAGTAGATCTTGGTGGGCTCCAGCAGCTCCTCGCCGAGGGTGCGGCCGAGCTCCTCGATCTGCGCGTCCAGGGCGAGACCGGCCTGGTTCAGCAGGACGTGGCGGACCAGCGAGTACCCGTTCGAGTGAAGGCCGGACGCCGCCATGGCGATCACCGCGTCACCCGTACGGATGCGATCCGGACCGAGCAGCCGGTCGGCCTCCACGACGCCCGTACCGGCGCCGGCGACGTCGAAGTCGTTCTCGCCCAGCAGGCCGGGGTGCTCGGCCGTCTCGCCGCCCACCAGGGCGCAGCCGGCGAGCACACAGCCCTCGGCGATGCCCTTGACGATGGCGGCGACCCGCTCGGGGTGGACCTTGCCGACGCAGATGTAGTCGGTCATGAACAGCGGCTCGGCGCCGCACACCACGATGTCGTCCATGACCATGGCGACCAGGTCGTGGCCGATGGTGTCGTACACGCCCATCTGACGCGCGACGTCGACCTTGGTGCCGACGCCGTCGGTGGCGGAGGCCAGCAGGGGGCGCTCGTAGCGCTTGAGGGCGGAGGCGTCGAAGAGGCCGGCGAAACCGCCGAGGCCGCCGAGGACCTCGGGGCGCTGGGTCTTCTTCACCCACTCCTTCATCAGCTCGACCGCGCGGTCGCCCGCCTCGATGTCGACGCCGGCCGCCGCGTAGGAAGCACCGCCGGGCACAACTGTCTCAGACATTGCCTGGGATCTTTCGGGTTGGTTACTGGGCTTACGGGCGACGGATCGCGTCGGCCGCGGCCGTGGCTGCCGGACCGGCCGCCAGCTCGGTCTCCAGGAGCTGCTTGCCGAGCAGCTCGGGGTCCGGGAGATCCATCGGGTACTCGCCGTCGAAGCAGGCTCGGCACAGGTTCGGCTTGGCGATGGTGGTCGCCTCGATCATGCCGTCGATGGAGATGTACGACAGTGAGTCGGCGCCCAGCGAGGTGCCGATCTCGTCGATGGACATGCCGTTGGCGATGAGCTCGGCGCGGGTGGCGAAGTCGATGCCGAAGAAGCAGGGCCACTTCACGGGCGGCGAGGAGATCCGGATGTGGACCTCGGCCGCGCCCGCCTCGCGGAGCATGCGGACCAGGGCGCGCTGGGTGTTGCCGCGGACGATCGAGTCGTCGACGACGACCAGACGCTTGCCCTTGATGACTTCCTTGAGCGGGTTCAGCTTCAGCCGGATGCCGAGCTGGCGGATGGTCTGCGAGGGCTGGATGAACGTACGTCCGACGTACGCGTTCTTCACCAGGCCCGCGCCGAACGGGATGCCGCTCGCCTCCGCGTAGCCGATGGCGGCCGGGGTGCCGGACTCCGGGGTCGCTATGACCAGGTCGGCCTCGACCGGGGCTTCCTTGGCGAGCTTGCGGCCCATCTCCACGCGGGAGAGGTAGACGTTCCGGCCGGCGATGTCGGTGTCGGGGCGGGCCAGGTACACATACTCGAAGACACAGCCCTTGGGCTTCGCTTCCGCGAATCGCGAGGTGCGCAGGCCGTTCTCGTCGATGGCGACGAACTCGCCCGGCTCGATCTCGCGGACGAAGCTGGCGCCGCAGATGTCGAGGGCGGCGGACTCGGAGGCGGCGACCCAGCCGCGCTCCAGGCGGCCGAGGACCAGCGGGCGGATGCCCTGCGGGTCACGGGCGGCGTAGAGGGTGTTCTCGTCCATGAAGACGAGGCTGAAGGCGCCCTTGACCTGGGGAAGGACCGTGTGGGCGGCCTCCTCGATGGTCAGCGGCTTGCCGTCCTCGTCGACCTGGGCCGCGAGCAGCGCGGTCAGCAGGTCGGTGTCGTTGGTGGCCGCGACGCGGGGGGTGCGGCCGCCTTCCTGCTTGGGCAGGTCGGCGACCATCTCCGCGAGCTGGGCCGTGTTGACGAGGTTGCCGTTGTGGCCGAGCGCGATGGAGCCGTGCGCGGTGGCGCGGAACGTCGGCTGGGCGTTCTCCCACACGGAGGCACCGGTGGTCGAGTAGCGGGCGTGACCGACCGCGATGTGACCCTGGAGCGAACCGAGCGAGGTCTCGTCGAAGACCTGGGAGACCAGGCCCATGTCCTTGAAGACGAGGATCTGGGAGCCGTTGCTGACCGCGATTCCCGCGGATTCCTGGCCCCGATGCTGGAGGGCGTAGAGCCCGAAGTACGTGAGCTTTGCGACCTCTTCACCCGGAGCCCAGACACCGAAGACGCCACAAGCGTCCTGGGGGCCTTTCTCGCCGGGAAGCAGATCGTGATTGAGTCGACCGTCACCACGTGGCACGGCACCGAGTGTAGGCGAGATCGACCACTGGTCCGAATTGGGGATACGCGCCCGTAAAGGATCACTCAGCGGCGGTCGCGTTTACACTTTCGCCGTTTTCGCTGGTCAGAGTGATGTTGCGGTGATCGATCCGGTACTTCACGGTGCTGTCGAACAGACCCAGGAGGGTCTTCTCCGTATGCATGAGTGAGGTGTCGCACATCATTCGCGTGGTGGACGCCGTGCCGAGCGTGATACGGCCGTCGCTGAACGTCGCCGTCGCCCGCACCTTGTTGCAGCCGAGGCTGCCGCTGACCTGACCGGTCTTCTGGTCGAAGGTGAGGTGGGCCTTGCCGCCGGTGTCGGGGCTGACGATGTTCCACTTCGTGCCCTTGAGCGGGGCGGCCTCCTGCTTGCTGAGGGCGATGCTGTCGCCTCCCTCGGTGGTGAGGGTGAGCTTCTCGTTCTCGACCTTGGCGGTGAGGTCGCCGTCGGCGAGGGTGCGGGCCAGGGTCTGCTCGAAGTCCGGGGCGACGCCCTCGCAGGCCATCTCCGTGGCCTCCACCTTGTCGAACTTGACATGGCTGTCGGCGAAGGCCGCGTCGGCACCGAAGTTGTTGCAGCCGAGGTTGCCCTTGACCTTGCCGCCGTCGGCGATCCGCAGGTAGGCGTTGCCCGGGGCGTCGCTCTTCTTCCCTTCGACAGTGACGCCGTCCACGGTCCAGTAGGCGCCGGTGACGGAGGCCGCCGCCCCGGCACCGACCGAGGCACTGCCCGCGTCCTCGTTGCCGCAGGCCACCGCGAACGGGAGAAGGGTCAGCACGGCGAAGGCCGCCAGCCGCTTTGTGTCCATGCCGAGTGTGTCCATGCCCATGGGACGGGGAGCGCACAGGACTGGTTCCGCTTGTTCCGCCGGTCGAGTACGCCTGCCGCCCCCGGGCCCATCAGCGCCGCGTCACCCCATGAGCGGCAGCAACCCGCCCAGGTCGGCCCGCTCCCCGCTCGCGCTCACCCTGGCCTCGGCGACCGCGTCCCGCCACGCCGTCCGGCCGGTCGCGAGCCGGATCCAGGTGAGCGGGTCGGTCTCCACGACGTTCGGCGGGGTGCCCCGGGTGTGCCTCGGCCCCTCGACGCACTGGACCACGGCATACGGCGGGACCCTCACCTCGGTCGAACCGCCGGGCGCCTTCGCGGCGAGCGCGTCGGCGAGGAGGCGGGTGCAGGCGGCGAGGGCCTGGCGGTCGTAGGGGATGTCCAGGCCGGGGACGGCGGCGTTGAGGTCGTCGGTGTGGACGACGAGCTCGACGGTACGGGTGACCAGGTAGTCGGCCAGGGTCATGGCACCGGTGCGGGCGGCGAGGAGACGGTCGCCGGGGGCGTCCGCCAGCTTCCGCACGAGCCCGTCCTCGGTGCGGGCGTACAGGGCGTCGAGGTCGGGGGCGGCCGCGGCGAGGTCGTGGGTGTCGTCGGCGATGTCACCGGCGCGGGCCGCGGTGGCGAACGGCCAGTCCAGAAGGGTCAGTTCGGCCTTGGCCGGCTCGTCGCGGTCGAGATTGCGGCTGACGGTCTCCACGGCCATGGTCACATGCGCGGCCAGGTCCCGCACCGTCCAGCCCGGCAGCCGGGTGGGGAGTGCGAGCTGCTCGTCGGTGAGGGTGCGCACGGCCTGCCGTACGTTCCCGAACTGGGCGAGGATCGCGGTGCGGATCTTGGCGGCGTCGTAGGTGCGGGTGCGCTTCTTGGCCGGGGACATGAACGGCACCCTATGCGGGCTGCGATGCCGTCGTCGGTGCCTCGAACGCCTCCCGGTTCCGGGGAACGCCGATGCCGCGCCAGGTGAACGGGATGCCGTGGGCGGTGTCCGGGTCGGGGCCGTCCATCAGCTGGAAGTGGACGTGCGGCTCGGAGGAGTTGCCCGAGTTCCCGCACTGGGCGAGGAGCTGTCCCGCGCGCACCCGGTCGCCCGCACGGACGGCGAGCGAGCCGCGCCGCACATGGGCGTAGAGCGCGTGGGTGCCGTCGCCGAGGTCGAGGATGACGTGGTTGCCGACGACTCGCTTGACGCCGAGCAGGCCGCGTACGGAGCCCTCCAGAAGCATGAGGTACAGGATCCCCGGCAAGGACGTGCGGCTCAGGTGGTCGCGCTGGTCGTCGGCGGCCCGTACGACGGTGGCGTCCGCGACCGCGAGAAGCGGGGCGCCGAAGGCGGGGAAGGCGCTGTTGCGGCGGGCGATGGGCCACAGCCACCGGAAGCCGGGGCGGGCGCCCTCCTCGGGCTCGGCGACGATGTCGATGGCGTACGTCTGGCCGTACGCGTGCGTGCCGTGGCTCGGCGTGCGGTCGGCCGGGCTGTTCAGCGCGGTCCAGCGGCCGGTGACCGGCGGCCCGACCTCGACCGGCTCCCGGGCCGCGCCGGCCGCGCGAGGGCTGTCCGGGGCGCCGCCCAGGAGGCGGGCCGCGATGAGGATCGCGTAGGCGAGGACGAGCGGCAGGAAGTTCCACCACCACGGATACCCGAGGTCCAGTGCGAAGTGGACGATGATCAGGCCGAGGAAGGTCAGTTGCAGCCCTCGGAAGGCGATGGCGGCCAGTTTGCGTGCGGTCATGGTCGGTTCCCCCAGTCGGTCGCGGTCGGTCGTGGTCGGTCGCTGTTACGGACGAGCCGCCGACAGCGCCACCAGCAGCGGTACGACCCGCCCCGGCGGCACCTCGTAACGCCCCCGGCCGGTCGTGTGCAGCCAGCCCGTGCCGGTCAGTTGGCGCAGGTGGTGGTAGATCTGGCCGGTCGTGCCGACCTCGTCCAGCTCGGCGAGCTCGGCCGCGGTGCGCCGACCGCCGACGATCTCGCGCAGCAGCCGCAGCCGGACCGGGTGCCCGAGCGCCGCGAACGACTCGGCGGACTCGGTCCAGTCGCCGTCCAGCAGGTCCGCGGTCAGGGCGCCGTGCTGCCACTCGTAGTGCTCCCCGGTCGGCAGCCGTACGGCACCGGTGAACAGCACTCCTCCGTCGGCCGCCCCCAGCTCGGCCAGCTGGTCCTTGAACCCCTGCAGGGCCCAGAAGTCGCCCTCGCCGAGGCGGGGCGCGGTGCGCTGGGCGTCCTCCAGCGCGGTCAGCCGTCGTTCCAGGTCGGCGACGCGTTGTTCGATCTCCACACGTCGATATTACGGAACTACGTAATTACGTGCAACCGAGGTGTGGGCATGGGCGCCGTGAGTGGGCGCACGACGAAGCCCCCGCCCGGCGAACCGGACGGGGGCTTCGGAGCCGTAGAACCCGCTGCCTACTTGAGCAGCGCGGGGATGGTCTCCTCGTGCACCGTGCGCAGCTCCTCCAGCGTGAGCGCGAACTCGCCCTGGAGCTCCACCGAGTCGCCGTCGATGACACCGATACGCGTGACCGGCAGGCCCCGCGCACCGCACATGTCGTTGAAGCGGACCTCCTCGGAGCGCGGCACGGCGACGACCGCGCGGCCCGCCGACTCGGAAAAGAGGAGGGTGAAGGCGTCGAGCCCGTCCGGTACGACCAGACGCGCGCCCTTGCCGCCGAGCAGCGCCGACTCCACGACCGCCTGGATCAGACCGCCGTCGGACAGGTCGTGCGCGGAGTCGATCATGCCGTCGCGGGAGGCGGAGATCAGGATCTCGGCGAGCAGGCGCTCACGCTCCAGGTCGACCTTGGGCGGCAGCCCGCCGAGGTGGTCGTGCACGACCTGCGACCAGGCCGAACCGCCGAACTCCTCACGCGTGTCGCCGAGGAGGTAGAGCAGCTGCCCCTCCTCCTGGAAGGCGACCGGCGTGCGGCGCGCGACATCGTCGATCACGCCGAGGACGGCCACGACCGGGGTCGGGTGGATGGCCGCCTCGCCAGTCTGGTTGTAGAGAGACACATTGCCGCCGGTCACCGGCGTGCCCAGCTGCTGACAGGCGTCCGCGAGTCCGCGCACGGCCTCCGCGAACTGCCACATGACGGCCGGGTCCTCCGGGGAGCCGAAGTTCAGGCAGTCGGAGACGGCGAGCGGCTTGGCGCCGGTGGTGGCGACATTGCGGTACGCCTCGGCGAGGGCCAGCTGGGCGCCCGCGTACGGGTCCAGCTTGGCGTACCGGCCGTTGCCGTCCGTCGCGATGGCGACGCCGAGGCCGGTCTCCTCGTCGATGCGGATCATGCCGGAGTCCTCGGGCTGGGCGAGGACGGTGTTGCCCTGCACGAAGTGGTCGTACTGCGAGGTGATCCACTTCTTGCTGGCCTGGTTCGGGGAGCCGACCAGCTTCAGGACCTGGTCCTTCAGCTCGTCCGAGGACGCCGGCCGGGCCAGCTTGTCCGGGTCGTCGGCCTGCAGTTCGTCCTGCCAGGAGGGGCGGGCGTACGGCCGCTCGTAGACCGGGCCCTCGTGCGCCACGGTCCGCGGGTCGACGTCGACGATCTTGCCGCCGTGCCAGAAGATCTCCAGCCGGTCGCCGTCGGTGACCTCACCGATGACGGTGGCGATGACGTCCCACTTCTCGCAGATCTCCAGGAACCGGTCGACCTTCTCCGGCTCCACGACCGCGCACATGCGTTCCTGCGACTCGCTCATGAGGATTTCCTCGGGCGAGAGCGTCGAGTCACGCAGGGGTACGTCGTCCAGGGTCACGCGCATACCGCCGGAGCCGTTCGACGCCAGCTCGGACGTGGCGCACGACAGGCCCGCCGCGCCGAGGTCCTGGATACCGACGACGAGCTTCTCGGCGAACGCCTCCAGGGTGCACTCGATGAGCAGCTTCTCCTGGAAGGGGTCGCCGACCTGGACGGCGGGGCGCTTCGACGGCTTGGCGTCGTCGAAGGTCTCGGAGGCCAGGATCGAGGCACCACCGATGCCGTCACCACCCGTACGGGCCCCGTACAGGATTACCTTGTTGCCCGCGCCGGAAGCCTTCGCGAGGTGGATGTCCTCGTGCCGCATCACACCGATGGCACCGGCGTTGACCAGCGGGTTCCCCTGGTAGCAGGAGTCGAAGACGACCTCGCCGCCGATGTTGGGCAGGCCCAGGCAGTTGCCGTAGCCGCCGATACCGGCGACGACACCCGGCAGCACCCGCTTGGTGTCGGGGTGGTCGGCCGCACCGAACCGCAGCGGGTCCACGACCGCCACCGGCCGCGCGCCCATCGCGATGATGTCGCGCACGATGCCGCCGACGCCGGTCGCCGCGCCCTGGTAGGGCTCGACGTACGACGGGTGGTTGTGCGACTCGACCTTGAAGGTCACGGCGTAACCCTGGCCGACGTCCACCACACCGGCGTTCTCACCGATGCCGACGAGCAGGGCGTCCGACTCGGGCGCCTTCTCGCCGAACTGGCGCAGGTGCACCTTGCTGCTCTTGTACGAGCAGTGCTCGGACCACATGACGGAGTACATGGCCAGCTCGGCACCGGTGGGCCGGCGGCCGAGGATCTCCACGACCCGCTCGTACTCGTCCTTCTTCAGACCGAGTTCGGCCCAGGGCAGCTCGACGTCGGGGGTCGCGGCCGCGTGCTCGACCGTGTCCAGAGGCGTCCGGCTCATGCGTTGACCAGCTTCTTGAGGATCGAGGTGAAGAAGGGGAGGCCGTCGGTACGGCCGGTGCCGATGAGCGGCTCCACGGCGTGCTCCGGGTGCGGCATCAGGCCTACGACGTTGCCGGCCTCGTTGGTGATGCCGGCGATGTCGTTGAGCGAGCCGTTCGGATTGAAGTCCAGATAACGGAAGGCGACCCGCCCCTCGCCCTCCAGCTTGTCCAGCGTGTACTGGTCGGCGACGTAGCGGCCGTCCATGTTCTTGAGCGGGATGTAGATCTCCTGGCCGCTCTCGTAGTCGCTGGTCCAGGCGGTGTCCGCGTTCTCCACCCGCAGCTTCTGATCGCGGCAGATGAAGTGCAGGTGGTCGTTGCCGAGCATCCCGCCCGGGAGGAGGTGGGCCTCGGTGAGGACCTGGAAGCCGTTGCAGATACCGAGGACCGGAAGGCCGGCCTTCGCCTGCTCGATGACGGTCTCCATCACCGGCGAGAACCGGGAGATGGCACCGGCCCGCAGATAGTCGCCGTAGGAGAAACCGCCGGGCAGCACCACGGCGTCGACCTGCTTGAGGTCCTTGTCCTTGTGCCAGAGGGCAACCGGTTCGGCACCCGCGAGGCGGATCGCGCGCTGGGTGTCCCGGTCGTCGAGACTCCCCGGGAAAGTGACGACGCCAATACGAGCGGTCACTTCGCGGCCTCCGCGACTTCCTCAACCTTGACGGTGAAGTCCTCGATCACGGTGTTGGCGAGGAAGGATTCCGCAAGATCGTGGATGCGGGCGAGCGCGGCCTCGTCGACCGGCCCGTCAACTTCCAGTTCGAAACGCTTTCCCTGACGGACGTCCGAGATGCCTTCGAAACCCAGTCGCGGCAGTGCGCGCTGCACCGCCTGGCCCTGGGGGTCGAGGATCTCCGGCTTGAGCATGACGTCGACTACGACGCGTGCCACGTGCACTCCCGGTGGTGTGGTGCTGAGCAGGTTCCTGCAGTGGTTTCAGACTACCTGCACAAAATTTCTACGCGCGTCGACTTGTAGGAAGCTACGTGACGGCCCTCACGTGGTAGAGGGTAGGTGTCCTGGCGGCGAAAAGTTCCGGAAAAGATCCCAGATCGACACCCGATACCTATTGCGCTCGGACACGCGGGAGGATTTAGTCGAGCTTCACATTGCATTGTCGGGCACGGTACAAATGAATTGTCAACGTGCCGTACGAAGGGACCGATATTCGTGGCGCAGAAGGTCGTGGTCACTCTCTTTGACGACATCGACGGCTCAGAAGCGGCGGAAACGATCGCCTTCGGACTCGACGGCAAGTCGTACGAGATCGACCTGAATGAAGCCAATGCCAAGAAACTGCGTAAGGCGCTCGCGCCCTACGTGGAAGCCGGCCGCAAGCGGTCGAAGTCAGGCAAGGCGTACAAGCAGACGGAGGTCGCCCCCGACCCGGCGGCCGTCCGCGCCTGGGCGCAGGCCAACAAGATGGAGGTGCCGGCCCGCGGCCGGATCCCCAAGAAGGTCTACGAGGCGTTCGCCTCGGCGCAGTGAGGTGAACCAGGGCGTGTCCTCAGGGTCCGTCAGCGGACCCTGAGGGCGGCAGACTTGGGCCGGGCGGGAGCCGGTGCGACAACCGACTTGCGCTACCCCCCTGCTGATCAGCTAATGTCTGGAGCACGCCGCCGGGCGGGGCAGAAAAAGCCCAGCTCGCGGAGGCTTGCGGGTGTAGTTCAGTAGTAGAACATCCCCCTTCCAGGGGGAAGGCGCAGTGTGCAATTCCTGTCACCCGCTCTGCACCGCCGTACGGACCACAGATGTGGATCAGGTAGGCTGGTGCTCGCACCGGTCAGTGAGAGCTGGTCGGGGGCAATGCGGACGTAGCTCAGTTGGTAGAGCGCAACCTTGCCAAGGTTGAGGTCGCGAGTTCGAGCCTCGTCGTCCGCTCTCGATAGAAACCCCGGTTCAGTGAACCGGGGTTTTTTCATGTGCCCTGCCCGTCCGACTGACATTTGTCATGCGGAGTGGTGACAGCGCGCACTGCTGCCGGCCCCGGATCGCCGGGACGCTGGTGCCATGAACACCAACGAACACGAACACGTGATTGAGGTCACTGACCTGCGACGTGTGTACGGGGGCGGGTTCGAGGCGGTGCGCGGAATCTCGTTCTCCGTGGACCGCGGCGAGGTCTTCGCGCTGCTCGGCACCAACGGCGCGGGCAAGACATCCACCGTCGAGCTGCTGGAGGGGCTCGCCCAACCTGCCGAGGGGCAGGTGCGGGTGCTCGGCCACGATCCCTACGCCGAACGGGCCGCCGTACGGCCGCGCACCGGGGTGATGTTGCAGGAGGGCGGGTTTCCGTCCGAGCTGACCGTCGCCGAGACCGCGCGGATGTGGGCGGGGTGTGTCAGCGGCGCCCGGCCCGAGGGGGAGGTGCTGGAGCTGGTCGGGCTGGCTGGGAAGACCGGCGTTCGGGTGAAACAGCTGTCCGGCGGTGAGCGGCGGCGCCTGGACCTGGCGCTCGCGCTGCTCGGGGATCCCGAGGTGCTGTTCCTGGACGAGCCGACGACCGGGCTCGACGCCGAAGGGCGCCGGGACACCTGGGAGTTGGTGCGGGGGCTGCGGGACACTGGTACGACCGTGCTGCTGACCACGCACTATCTGGAGGAGGCCGAGAACCTCGCCGACCGGCTCGCGATCCTGCACGAGGGGCGGATCGCGGCCACCGGGACGCCGGCCGAGGTGACCGCGTCCCAGCCGTCGCGGATCTCCTTCGAGCTGCCGCACGGCTACTTCGTGGGCGATCTGCCGCCGCTCGACGAGATCGGGGTGTGCGGGCACGAGGTCGAGGGGCGGGTCGTACGGCTGCGGACCCACGAGTTGCAGCGGACCGCGACACGGCTGCTGGTGTGGGCCGACGCGGCCGGTGTAGAGCTGCGGCGGCTGGATGCGCGGTCGGCGTCGCTGGAGGAGGCGTTCCTGGGGATCGCGCGGGAGGCGGCGGAGGCCGCCGGGACGAAGGAGTACGCGGCATGAGTACGGCGACGACCACCCCGGCGGGGCGCATGGCGGCGTTGGCGCGGGCCGAGCTGACCTTGCTCGGGCGCAGCAGGGGCACACTGTTCGCGGCGCTGTTCGTGCCGCTGATCCTGCCCTTCAGCGCGCGAGAGGCGGTGAAGCAGATGGACCTGGCGGAGGTGGGCCTCACCCTCGGCACGGTCATCCTGCCCGCCTCCATCGGCTTCTCGCTGCTCTACGCGGTGTACGCGACGCTCGTCAGCGTCTACACCGCCCGGCGCGAGGAACTCGTCCTGAAGCGGCTGCGCACCGGCGAGCTGCGGGACCGCGAGATCCTCGCCGGGGCCGCGTTGCCGGCCGTGTCCACGGGTCTCGCGCAGTCCGCGGTGCTGGCGGTCGGCTGTGTCGTCCTGCTCGACGTGGGTGCGCCCCGCGCTCCCCATCTCGCCGTACTGGGCCTGCTGTTGGGTCTCGTCGTGTGCGTGTCGCTCGCCGCGGTGACCTCCTCCTTCACCCGCAGCGTCGAGAGTGCGCAGGTCACGACATTGCCCGTGACCTTCCTCTCCATGATCTTCTCCGGGATGTTCATCCCCCTGGAGGTGCTGCCGGACCGGATGGCGTCGGTGTGCGAACTGCTGCCGCTGACCCCGGCGATCACCCTGATGCGGGGCGCCTGGACCGGCGAGCTGTCGGCGTACGAGGCGATTGGCCCGCTGGTGACCGGGCTGGCCTGGACTGCCCTGGGCGTGTTTGCTGTACAGCGGTGGTTCCGGTGGGAACCGCGGCGTTGACCTAGGGGGAGAGCGGCGGGATGCGCGGGCCGGGCACATGGTGGCGGGGGAAGAGCACCCCGGCGAAGGTGGAGACGTACACGCGGGGGTCGTTCCACTTCTTCGCGGTGATGGAGATCGCCGGGGCCGGGCTGCCGGTCACCGGCGAGATCGCGGGACCGCTGGGTGCCTGGCTGATGTTCCTGGTGTGCGCGCACGCGGCGATCTGCGCCCTGACGGTGTCGCACGCGGTGGACTGGGTGTGCGGCAGGCGCGAGCAGCCCATACCGCTGCTGTGGACGCTCGGCGCCGCCACCGCGGTGGTCGTCGTCACGGCTCTCGGCGTCGCCGAACACGGTCCGAAGGGGGACGGCGTCGACTCCGCGTCGGGCAGCGTCTTCGGCGTCATCATGGTCTTCGGCGTGGGCATCATGGCACTCGGTCTGCGGCGGCGCAGGCGCGTGTACGCCCTCGTCACGGGCTTCGCCGCGGGTTCGGGGCTCGCCGTGCTCGCGATGAGCGGGTCCGTTCTCGCCGCGCTGATCGTGGCGCCGATCATGCTGGCCGGCAGTGGATTCGTCGCCTTCACGGCCGTCTTCTCCGTCTGGCTGCTCAGGTCCGTCTACGAGCTCGACGAGGCCCGCGAGACCCGCGCCCGGCTCGCCGTCGCCGAGGAGCGGCTGCGGTTCGGGCGGGATCTGCATGACGTGATGGGGCGGAATCTGGCGGTCATCGCGCTCAAGAGCGAGCTCGCCGTGCAGCTCGCGCGGCGGGGGCGGCCCGAGGCCGTGGAGCAGATGATCGAGGTGCAGCGGATCGCGCAGGAGTCGCAGCGCGAGGTGCGGGATGTCGTACGGGGCTATCGGGAGGCCGATCTGGCGGTCGAACTCGCCGGTGCGCAGGGGGTGTTGACGGCGGCCGGGATCGCTTGCGAGGTGACCGGGGAGGCGGCCGGGCTGCCGGTCGAGGTGCAGTCGGCGCTGGCCTGGGTGGTGCGGGAGGCGACCACCAATGTGCTGCGGCACGGGGATGCCGGGCAGTGCGCGGTGGCGGTGCGGGTGCGGGAGGGACGTGTGGTGTTGACGGTGGAGAACGACGGGGCTGCCGGAGCCTCCGACGGGGGTGGAGGCTCCGGTCTCGCCGGGCTGCGGGAGCGGCTGGCCGCGGTGGACGGCACCCTGGAGGCCGGCCCAGGGGAGGCGGGGGTGTTCCGGCTGGTGGCCGAGGTGCCGTTGGCGGGGGCGGGCGTGCGCGAGGCCGCCGTATGAGCGGGCCGGTGCGGCTGCTGCTCGCCGACGACGAGCATCTGATCCGGGGCGCGCTCGCCACGCTGCTCTCGCTGGAGGACGACCTCGTGATCGTCGCCGAGGCGGCCAGCGGGCCGGAGGCGCTGGCGATGGCACGGGCGCACGAGCCGGACGTGGCCGTCCTCGACCTGCAGATGCCCGGGGCCGACGGTGTGAAGGTCGCCACATCCCTGCGTGCCGAACTGCCCGGCTGCAAGGTACTGATCGTGACCAGTCATGGGCGGCCCGGGCATCTGAAGCGGGCCCTTGCGGCGGGTGTGCGCGGGTTCGTCCCGAAGACCGTCAGCGCTCAGCGGCTCGCGGAGATCATCCGTACCGTGCACGCCGGAAACCGTTACGTCGACCCCGAGTTGGCCGCCGACGCGATCGCCTCCGGTGACTCGCCGCTGACCGTGCGGGAGGCCGAGGTGCTGGAACTCGCCGCCGACGGGGCGCCCGTCGCGGAGATCGCGGAGCGGGCGGCGCTGTCCCAGGGGACGGTGCGGAACTATCTGTCGTCCGCCGTGTCGAAACTCGGCGCGGAGAACCGGCACGCGGCGGTGCGTCTCGCGCGGGAGCGGGGTTGGGTATAGTGGGTCTCGCGCTTCGGCGCATGCGAACGTAGCTCAGTTGGTAGAGCGCAACCTTGCCAAGGTTGAGGTCGCGAGTTCGAACCTCGTCGTTCGCTCCAGTAAGGCCCCCGGGAGACCGGGGGCCTTTTGCGTTACGCCCAGCTGGTGCCCGTCAGGCGCTCGTACGCCTCGACGTACTTCGCGCGGGTCGCGTCCACGATCTCCTGCGGCAGCGGCGGCGGGGGCTGCTCGCTCCTGCGGTCCCAGCCGGAGGCCGGCGAGGTCAGCCAGTCGCGGACGAACTGCTTGTCGTACGACGGCTGCGCGCGGCCCGGCTCCCACTGGTCGGCGGGCCAGAAGCGGGAGGAGTCCGGAGTGAGGACCTCGTCGGCGATGATCAGCGTCTCCCCGTCGAAGCCGAACTCGAACTTGGTGTCCGCGAGGATGATGCCGCGGTCGCGGGCGATGTCCCGGCCGCGGGAGTACACGGCGAGGGTCGCCTGGCGCAGCCGGGCGGCGGTGTCGGGGCCGACCTGGCGGGCGACCTCCTCGTAGGAGACGTTCTCGTCGTGCTCGCCGACCGCGGCCTTGGTGGCCGGGGTGAAGATCGGGGCGGGGAGCTCGGAGCCGTCGACCAGGCCCTCGGGGAGGGCGAGGCCGCAGACGGTGCGCGACTCGTTGTACTCGGCGAGGCCGGAGCCGGTGAGGTAGCCGCGGGCCACCGCCTCCACCGGGATCATCTTCAGCGACTTGCAGACCAGGGTGCGGCCCGCCCAGTCGGCGGGGGCGCCGGCCGGGACGTCGGTGCTGATGACGTGGTTGGGGACCAGGTCGGCGAGCTGGTCGAACCACCACAGGGAGAGCTGGGTGAGGACGCGGCCCTTGTCGGGGATCTCGGTCGGCAGCACCCAGTCATAGGCGGACATGCGATCGCTGGCGACCATCACGAGGTCGCCCGCCTCGTTCTGGTACAGCTCGCGCACCTTGCCGGTGTGCAGATGCACCAAACCCGGGACCTGGATCGGCTCGGGCTTTTCTACGAATCCGGACACGGTTCCTCCCCGTGGTTCTGTCCAACGGGTCGATTGTCCCGTATGGGCCGCTGACCTTGGACTCGGGGTGTGCTGGGGGTGCGCTGGGTGAGTGACGGGGGGTGTGCTGGGTGGGCTCAGTCACGCTTGCAGATGCGGTCCAGGAGGTTCGCGGTGGCGCGCTGGACGCGGGCGTCGACGTGGCCCGGGCGGTCCAGCGACGGGGACCAGGCGAAGGTGCCGGAGGCGAAGACCAGGGCGCCGGAGGGGGCGCGGTAGAGGGACGTCTCCTGGTGGCGGAGGGCGCCCTCCTTGTCCGTGTACGGGGAGTGGGCGAGCAGGATGCGCTCCTCGTGCTCGGGCAGCGGGGTGCGCGGAAAGTAGCGGTCGGCCTCGCCCGCGACCAGGTCCTCGATCTCGTCGCCCTCGTGGGCGCCGGTCGCCTCCCACAGCCAGTGGTCGGCGTTGCGGACGATCAGGGGGTGCGGCTCGGGGACCTGGCCCGCGTACTGGATGCCGATCAGTTCCTGCTCGGGGCGGTCGATCTCCCGCCAGAACACGGGGCGGCCGGGTCCCTTGCGCTTGCGGCAGGTGAGCAGGCGGTCGGGGACGCCGGACGGGGAGGGGCCCAACTCCACCTGCCAGTACATGGAGTTGGCGGAAAGGAAGACCAGGGACGTGCCCTTCTCACGGGCGAGCTCGACGGTGCGGCGCATGTTCGTCGACCAGTACTCGTCGTGGC
The DNA here is from genome assembly GCF_042740355.1 of Streptomyces sp. NPDC059010. Taxonomy (NCBI): domain Bacteria; kingdom Bacillati; phylum Actinomycetota; class Actinomycetes; order Kitasatosporales; family Streptomycetaceae; genus Streptomyces; species Streptomyces sp. NPDC059010. The sequence goes on along the minus strand of NZ_JBHYJA010000033.1, from coordinate 94,023 downwards.
CGGGGAAGACCAGGCCGCGGTAACGGGTGGGGTCGACATGGCCGCCGTGCAGGTCGCGGGCGTCGGCGTAGGCGAGGTCGTAGCCGTAGCGCTCGGCCCAGCGGATGAAGTCGTAGGCGTGGCCGACGTGCAGGGGCAGGCCCGCGCCCGCGTACGGGCGGTCGAAGGAGACGGTCGTGGCGGCGTCGGACTCGCCGAGCAGACGGCCGTCGTCGCCCCAGGCGTGGTAGAGGCTGGCGCCGATACGGCCGTCCTCGGGGTAGAGGTTGTAGGCCTGCCAGGTGACGTCGGGCAGCAGCAGGAGCAGGTCCGCGGGGTGGTCGTCGCGGACGGTGAACGGGATGTGGGAGCGGTAGCCGTCGGCAGTGGTGAGGACGGCGACGTACGCGCCGATGCTCCAGTACGACGGGACCTGCAGGCGCCAGGACAGCCACCAGTGGTGGCAGGAGACCGTGCGGTCGGCGGTGAGCGGCGGGGGCTGCACGATGCCGGAGAGGCGGGGGCTGGTGGTGATCTTGGCGGCGCCGTCACCGCCGTAATGGCCGATGCGGTAGATGTCGACGGCGAATTCCTGCGGCGGGTCGACGGTGATGTGGAAGTCGACGGCCTCGCCGGGCGTGACCGCGCCGGTGGAGGTGAAACCCTTGATCTGGCGGTGGACGTCGTCGGCGGAGCGCGGGCCGGCGCTTCGGGGGGCGGGGACCCTGGGGGTGTCCGCCGTCGGGGGGTGCGCCTGGCCGTCGACGTACCAGGGGACGACCTGGCCGGTGTCGTCGAAGTACGTCACGTTGCCGCGCAGCCAGGGGACGGGGCCCTGTCCGAAGGGGTCCGTCACGGCGTGCGCGAGTGCTCCTGACTCCCAGCGGCGGATCTGCTCGGATCCCATGGCCGTACCCCTCCCTCGTGCCCCCGTGGTGGTGCGTCCGCGTCGAGCGCCGTGTGCCGTGTGCTGTGTGCCGTGTGCCGTGCGGACGCACCGTGTCTGCGCTTGCGGTTTCTGTCGCCTGGCGGGGGCTTTTGTGTGCCTGTCGTATGTCGTAAGCCCTTGCCATATGCGCTATCGATCCCAGCACATCACATTCCGCACGCATCCTGTCACTATTCGTTGCGAATTAACCGAAAGTGGAACCGGGGGTTCCGACCGGGTACCAGGGGTTCCGACCGGGTGCTGAGGTCAGACCAGGCGTACCGGCTTCTCCGGGCGTATGCCCGACTCCACCAGCCAGGCGCGCAGGGGCGTGGGGTCGCCGTCCTCGATGAGGCTGAGGACCCTGGGCGTCAGATCGGCCGCCCGTTCGCCGTCGACGAGGAGGGTGGGGCCGTCGAGCCAGTCCAGGCCGGGGGTCGCACCGGCGGTGTCCATCGCGGCGCAGCACACCATCGCGGTCACGTGGTCGGTGAGCAACTCGCGGGCGGTGCGGGGTGGTTGGAGCGGGAAGAGGGGGAGCGCGCCGGTGTCCAGGAGGGTGGTGCCGGGGGCGGGGGTCGCCGCCTTGTGCTCCGCGGGCGTCGCGGCTTCCTCTCGGGCCAGTTCGGCGGTGATGCCTGCGGCGAGGGCGGAGCTTCGTTCGGTTTCCTGGTCCTCTTCGAGGGCGTCCTCGGCCATGGAGGCGTAGGGGGCCTTGGGGGCCTTGGGGGTGGTGGGTGCTGTGGTGGTGGGCGCGGTGGGGACCGGTGCGTCCGTGGCGGGTGCGTCGGTGGGCCGGGGCGCCGTGGAGGGCGGTGGGGTCGCCAGGTGGTCCATGACGCGGGCCAGGGTCGGGCCGTCCGAGGCGTCCGTCTCCGAGCGGGTGCCGTCGGTGGTGCGGCGGACGCCGAGGGCGTCGAGGACGCGGTGCAGGCGGGCCGCGTCGGTGCGCCATTTCCGGTCGACGACCTCCTCCGGGTACTCCTGCCAGTCCACCGGGGACCAGTCCGGGCCGGTCTCGGCGGGGCCGCCGTGGAAGAGGCGGGCGGCGAGCAGGGAGGTGGCCTCGTCGACCGCGCCGGGCTCTTCGAGCAGGTCACAGGCAGGGCGCTCACCCAGCCGGGAGGCGAAGCCCTCGGCCAGACGGTCCCGGCGGGACAGCTCGGTGAGCGCGGCGACGACGCCCGCGTCCAGCCGGGACGGCCAGCGGCCCATCCGCCAGGCCGGCAGCGCGACCCGGGTGAGCAGCCGGTCCCAGCCCGCGTACGCCAGCCCGACCTGTTCCTGGGCGACGATCCGCAGTCCGTAATCCACAGCCTGTGCACGCTCGGCGGCCGCGGCGGCCACGCCCCGCTCCATCTCGGTGGCGTGCTCCCGGCAGCTGCGCAGCAGGAGCCGCACGATCCAGCCGAGGCCCGCGCACACCGTCCGCGACCCCAGACAGCGGCCGCGCGTCGAGGCGACGGCCACGGCGGCGTCCAGACCCCGGACGAAGCGCCGGGCCTGGGCTATGTCCGGGTGCGCCGAGGGTCCCGTACCGGCGACGACCGGGGCGAGGACCGCGCGCAGCTCGCCGACGCGCATCCACCACAGGAACGGGGAGCCGATGACCAGGACGGGGGCGGCGGGCGTACGGCGATGGGCGCCGCGGGTGCCTCCGCCGCGCAGGCCGTTGGCCCCCTCCTCGTCGTGGTCCTCGGCCGGCGGGCCGTGGGACGGGTGGGTGCGGTCCTCCAGCCAGCTGTCGCAGTCCGGGGTGAGCGCTATCGCGGACGGGGCGGGGACGTCGAGGCGGTCGGCGAGGTCGCGCACCAGCCGGTACAGGTCCGGGGCCTGCTCCTCGGCTATCGGGACCGTCGGGGTGACGGCGGGGCGGGCGCGGGCGACGACCAGGGCGACGACGGCGGCGACGAGCAGGACGACGACGGCGACCGGGGTCACCACCCAGCGGGCGGCGTGCCAGCCCGGGCCGACGAGGTGGTCGGTGGAGGCGCCGACGAGCAGCACGACGGCGAACGCCGCGGGGAGCAGGGCCACCGCTAGCGCGCGGCTGCGGATGCGCAGCACGGCGAGGGCCCGGGCACGCGCTGCCTGCGCACCCGCCTCCACACCCATTCCGGTCACGGCCGGACCTCACCCCCTCCGCGCTGCCCTGGCTGTCCGAACTGTCCTGGCTTTGCTCACTCCCCCACTGTGGCACCCGCCACTGACATCGCAATGCCGGTGGGCCAAGTGCCGGAACGCTTTGCGCCGCACCCTAGTTGGGGCTTCGACCCACGTCAGCCGGATGGGGCATCGGTCACTCGATGGAATGGCTTTGGGGAGAGGTGGATGACGGACAGCTAGGGTCAGGCCCCGGATCCTGACCAAAGTCCAGTCACGGCCCCGGGAATTGGCCCGGGGGCCGGACCATCGGGTCGGGCAAGCGTCAGGCCCCGAATCCAGAGACGGATTCGGGGCCTTCGGGGTTTATCGCGGGCGGGAGCTCGCGTGGTGTTGCGGGGGGCTCGCGGCGTCAGACAGGGGTTCGCGCGAGGGTCTCGCGGGTGGCTACGCCGGAGTCCTCACGAATGGCTCCGCGGGGTCCTAGCGGATCGTCACGCGTCCTCCGCCGCCTTCGCGGCGATGTCCGTGCGGTGCTGGGAGCCGGCGAGGTGGATGCGGGACACGGCCTCGTAGGCGCGGTCGCGGGCCTTGGTGAGGTCCTTGCCGGTCGCCGTGACGGACAGGACGCGGCCGCCGGCGCTGACGATCGCGTCGCCGTCCTGCCTGGTGCCGGCATGCAGGACGTAGGCGTGCGGGGCGTCCTCGGCGGCCACCTTGTCCAGGCCGGTGATCGGGTCACCGGTGCGCGGGGTGGCGGGGTAGTTGTGCGAGGCGACGACCACGGTGACCGCGGCGTCGTCGCTCCAGCGCAGCGGCTCCAGGTCGGCGAGGTCGCCCGTGGCGGCGGCCAGCAGGACCCCGGCCAGCGGGGTCTTCAGACGGGCCAGGACGACCTGGGTCTCGGGGTCGCCGAAGCGGGCGTTGAACTCGATGACCCGTACGCCGCGCGAGGTGATCGCGAGACCGGCGTAGAGCAGGCCGGAGAAGGGGGTGCCGCGACGGTGCATCTCGTCGACGGTCGGCTGGAGAACCGTCTCCATGACCTCGCTGACCAGCTTCGGGTCCGCCCACGGGAGCGGGGAGTACGCGCCCATGCCGCCGGTGTTCGGGCCCTCGTCCCCGTCGAGCGCCCGCTTGAAGTCCTGGGCGGGCTGGAGCGGGACGACGGTGTCGCCGTCGGTGATGGCGAACAGGGAGACCTCGGGGCCGTCCAGGTACTCCTCGATGACGACGCGCTCGCAGGCGTTGGCGTGCGCCCTGGCCGCCTCCAGGTCGGCGGTCACGACGACGCCCTTGCCTGCGGCGAGACCGTCGTCCTTGACGACGTACGGCGCGCCGAAGGCGTCCAGTGCCTCTTCGACCTCTTCGGGGGTCGTGCAGACGTAGGAGCGGGCCGTCGGGACGCCGGCCGATGCCATCACGTCCTTCGCGAAGGCCTTGGATCCCTCGATCTGCGCGGCCTCCCCGGAGGGCCCGAAGACCGGGATGCCCACCTCGCGCACGGCGTCGGCGACCCCGGCGACGAGCGGTGCCTCCGGCCCTACGACGACGAGGTCGGCGCCGAGTTCCGTGGCCAGCGTGGACACGGCCTTGCCGTCCAGGGCGTCGACCTGGTGCAGCTCGGCGACCTCGGCGATGCCGGCGTTGCCGGGGGCGCAGTGCAGCGCGGTGACGTCGGGGTCGAGGGACAAGGAGCGGCACAGGGCGTGTTCGCGGGCGCCGTTACCGATGACGAGGACCTTCACGGGGGTCAGCCTAACGGGGTTCTTGTGCGAGGTGCCGAGCGGCCGGGGGGTTGGTGACCTGTACGTTCCTCCAAGTCGGGGCCGGGGTTCTGGCTGCCGGACCTGGGGGCGCGCAGCGGAAACGCCCTACTCGTTCGTGAACTCCTCGACCACCGTCGCCCCGAGTTCCCGCACGATCAGGTCGTAGCCGGAGAGGGCCGACTCGTTGAGGTCGGGGTCGTCGTCCTCGGGGATGTCGTCCTCGGGGGCGACCGGGGGCGGCGGCTCCGGGGCGGAGGAAGGCCTGGAGGCCGGGGTGGGGGCCGCCGTGGGTGCCGGAGCCGACGAGGCCGTCGGGGGTGGGGTGGGCGCCGTGGACGTCGACTGAGGAGGGGACGGGCGCTGGGCGGTCGTACCGCCACCGCCGCCACCGCCGTAGCCGCTGTTGCCGGCGTTGCCGCCCGCGCCGTAGCCGCCGGTGCCCGCGCCGCCGTAGCCACCGCCTCCTCCCCCGCCGAAGCCGGAGGAACCGCCGGTCGGTGGGGGTGCCGAGCCTCCGCCGGACGGGTCGATGATCGCTTCGATCTTCCACTGGACGTTGAACTGCTCGGCCAGTGACTGCCGCAGGACGTCCTCGCTGCCGCTGCTCGCGAAGTTGTCGCGCGCGCCGGCGTTGACGAAGCCGAGTTGGAGGGTGGTGCCGTCGAAGCCGGCCACGTGGGCGTTCTGGCTGAGCAGGATCCAGGTGAAGCGGCGACGGTTCTTGACCGCTTCCAGGATGTTCGGCCAGAGCATGCGGGGGTCGAGGCCGCCGCTCGGGGGGGCATAGGCGGGGGCCGCGTCCGCGGGGGGAGCGGACGGGGGCGCTGTGGGCTGTGGACCAGGCGCGGGCGTGGGGGCGCCGCTGGACGGGGGTGCGGGCTGGGTGCCGCTGCCCGCCGGGGTGGCCGTCGGCCATCCGCCGGGGCGTCGGGGCCCCCCGACGCGCGCGGCGGGCTGGGCGGCCGCGCCGCGGCGGAGGGGGGCGCGGGGGGGGGGGGGCGC
>NZ_JBHYJA010000033.1:86174-88232 GCF_042740355.1 Streptomyces sp. NPDC059010 | reverse complement strand
CCGCCTGCGGGGGCGGCGGTGGGCCAGGCGCCGGGGGCGGAGGCGGGAGCGGGGGTGGGGGGTGCCGGGGGGTTGGTGTCGGCGGGGGCGGGCGCAGGCGTGGGTGCGGGGGCTGGTGCCTGGGTGGGGGGAGCCTGGTGCGGTGGCTGGGGCTGCTGGTCGGGCTGGGGTGGTCCGCCGGGAGTGTGCGCGGGGGGCGCGGAGGGTCCGGAGGCGGGCTGTCCCATGGGCGCGCCCTGCCCCGCAGGAGCTGCACCGGGCGTACCGGGCGTACCAGTCGCACCGCCGCCGGCCATGCCCGCGGTGGGCGCTCCTCCCGCGGGCGCGCCCGAAGCCCGTACGGCGGCCCGGGCCGCGGCGGGTCCGCCGCCCGGCGGTACGGGTGCGGCGGCGGCTCCGCCATGGGCGTCGGGACCGGGCACGTATCCCATCGCGGGCATGCCACCACCCGCCGAGAAGTTGACGCCCCGCTCCAGCCGGTCGATCCGGGCCAGCAGGGCGCGCTCGTCCCCGTACGCCGCCGGGAGCAGCACGCGCGCGCAGATGAGTTCGAGCTGGAGGCGCGGGGAGGTGGCTCCGCGCATCTCGGTCAACCCCTCGTTGACGAGGTCGGCGGCCCGGCTCAGTTCGGCGGCGCCGAAGGTGCCGGCCTGGGCCTGCATGCGCTCCAGGACGTCGGCGGGGGCATCGATGAGCCCCTTGTCGATGGCGTCCGGCACCGCAGCCAGGATCACCAGGTCCCGCAGCCGCTCCAGCAGGTCGGCGACGAACCGCCGGGGGTCGTTGCCCCCCTCGATGATCCGGTCCACGACCTCGAAGGCGGCGGCCCCGTCACCGGTCGCGAAGGCCTCCACGACGGAGTCGAGCAGCGAGCCGTCGGTGTACCCGAGCAGGGAGGTGGCCATGGCATACGTCACACCCTCCTCCCGCGCTCCGGCGAGCAGCTGGTCCATGACGGACATGGAGTCACGCACGGACCCCGCACCCGCGCGCACGACCAGCGGCAGAACGCCCTCCTCGACGGGGATGTTCTCCCGTCCGCACACCTCACCGAGGTAGTCACGCAGGGTGCCGGGCGGCACCAGCCGGAAGGGATAGTGGTGCGTCCGCGACCGGATGGTCCCGATGACCTTCTCGGGCTCGGTCGTGGCGAAGATGAACTTCAGATGCTCCGGCGGCTCCTCGACGACCTTCAGCAGCGCGTTGAAGCCGGCCGACGTGACCATGTGGGCCTCGTCGATGATGTAGATCTTGTAGCGGCTGCCGGCGGGCCCGAAGAAGGCCTTTTCGCGCAGCTCACGGGCGTCGTCCACACCACCGTGCGAAGCGGCGTCGATCTCGATGACGTCGATCGATCCCGGGCCGTTCCGAGCGAGGTCCTGGCACGACTGGCACTGCCCGCACGGGGTCGGCGTGGGCCCCTGCTCGCAGTTGAGGCATCGCGCGAGGATCCGGGCGCTGGTCGTCTTGCCGCATCCGCGCGGCCCGCTGAACAGGTACGCGTGATTGACCCGGTTGTTCCGCAGCGCCTGCTGCAGCGGGTCGGTTACATGCTCCTGCCCGATGACCTCGGCGAACGACTCCGGGCGATAGCGGCGGTACAGCGCAAGGGACGACACACGTACGAGGTTATAGGCGCCCACTGACAACGCGGTCCGCGGAGGCGGCCGGGAATGACAAGACCCCCCACGCACCCGCCAGAGCCGACCTACCCTTGCTGCCTTCCGGCCCTGGGGGAGTTCAGTCAGATAGCGCCGCGTGAGGGGCTGAGCCCCAGCCTACCTGATCGCCGGGCGCCCGAACGAGTTCGCTAGCACCCTCCAGCGTCATGTAATGTTTCCGGCGGAGGATTCGCCTAGAGGCCTAGGGCGCACGCTTGGAAAGCGTGTTGGGGGCAACCCCTCACGAGTTCGAATCTCGTATCCTCCGCCAGTGCCTCACCGGGCACGATGTCGAAGGGGCCCCCCCCATGCGGGGGGGGGCCGGGCTCTGTTTGTGGGGCCCCCATGCGGTCCCGCGGGACGGCGGGGGTGGTGGAATGGCCCCCGGGGCGCGGCC
>NZ_JBHYJA010000033.1:35815-86164 GCF_042740355.1 Streptomyces sp. NPDC059010 | reverse complement strand
CGGGGGGCGTGTCTTGTTTTACAGCCCCCGGTGATTCTACGCGGACCCCCCCCCCCCCGCCCCCCGGGCCCCGCTGCGCCGCCCCCCCCCGGGGGGGGGGGCCCCCCCTTCGACGTTGTCCGGGGCCGCATTCGCTGCCGCGTGCTACGGCGCTGGTTCGTACGTCACCGTCGTGCCGGCGCATGCCTCCGCGAGCTGGGTGAGGGTTTCCTGTTCGGGGGCGTCTGCCGTGAGGCCCCAGCGGAGTTTCGTCGCCGTCCACTCCGAGATGTAGCGGCACATGACGCCCGACGCCGTCGGGAGCCACTCGGCGGGGTCCTGGTCGGCCTTGCTGCGGTTCGACCCCGCGGAGACCGCGATCAGGGAGGTCACGGCGTCGAGGTCGTTGGCGTAGGACTCGCGTCGGGCTGACGTCCACTGGGAGGCGCCGGAGTCCCAGGCCTCGGCCAGCGGGACCATGTGGTCGACGTCCAGGGCGGAGGCGGAGGTTACCCATCTGGCGTCGTAGTACGACCACCAGCGGCCTCCGGAGAGCTTGCAGCCGGGGAGGATCTGCGGGGGGTCGACCGCTTCGTTGAGGAGCACCTCGGCCCGGGTGTTGCAGCCGTCGGTGGGGCGCTGGCCCGCGTTCCAGTGTTTGAAGCTCGTGCGCTGGTAGCCGGCCCGGGCCTCCGCGGCGAGCGGGAGGGACTGGACCGCGGCGGCCAGCGGGAGGGTGTACGCGGCGGCGCGGCCGTGGGCGTTGGCCGGGGTGGGTGCCGTGAGCGGCACGACCAGGAGGGCGGCCGCGAGGGCGGCTCGTCTGAGGTTCTTGATCACGCATCGCAGGGTTGACCGTGAGTACCTCGTTCGAGCGAGGCGACTCGAACTGGCGAGCCAAATGGATGCGTCGGTTCACCGGACAGGTGCGCTATTGATCACCCAATAGGGGGGCGTGAGAGAGACCTCACGAGAGAGGGCCCCGACCGGTTTCGGTCGGGGCCCTGCTCAGACGGCCAGCTCGGGTTGCGGTTGCTGTTCGCGGACCGCGAGCGCCTTCGGCTCCCACTGCTTCGTGGTGCGCATGAAGGCGACGATCACTGACGCCATCGCCAGGATGAGGAGAGGGCCGGACACCCACGGGTACTTCGCCATCTCCAGCGGCAGGAAGCGGGAGGACAGCAGCATCGCGGTGAAGATCGTCGCGCCGTATGCGACCAGCCGGACTCCCGTGCGGTCCCAGCCGTGTGCCTGGGTGCGCAGCGCCGCCTCGATCGTCACGACGAACACCACGCCGGCCACGATGTCCACGCCGTAGTGGTAGCCGAAGCCCAGCGTCGCGCCCAGCGTGGCGATCAGCCAGAACGTGCCTGCGAAGCGCACGATGCGGGGGCCCTGGCGGGAGTGGATGAAGATCGCGGTGGCCCAGGCCGTGTGGAGGCTGGGCATGCAGTTGCGCGGGGTGACCTCGTTGAACGGCATGTGCTGCGGGGCCAGCAGCTGGGGTGCCGTCTCCGGCCAGATGTCGGCCGTCGCCCAGTGGTCGCCGTCGGGGCCGAAGGCGAAGATCGGGCCGACCACCGGGAAGATCATGTAGATGCCCGGGCCGAGGAGGCCGATCATCAGGAAGGTGCGGACCAGGTGGTGGCTCGGGAAGCGGCCCTCGGTGGCGACGTTGCGCAGCTGGTAGAGCGAGATGATGACCGCGAACACGGCGAGTTGGACGTAGACGTAGTCGAGGATGTGGGCGCCGACCGGGCCGCTGGCCCTGACGAGCCGGCCCACCAGCCACGACGGGTTGCCCAGGGCGTGGTCGGCCGTCGCCACGTACTGGTCCAGCACCAGGGGGCGGGTCTTCGCCGTGATCAGCAGCCAGGCGTCGCCCGTCTTGCGGCCGGCGACCAGGAGGAGGGCCAGTCCTACGCCCTTCAGCAGCAGGACGCGTTCTGCGCCGGTGCGGCGGGTGACGGCTATGACCGCACAGCCGAGTACGACCCACAGCGCGCCGTTTCCGAACGGGTGGTGGTGCTCGGTCACCTTGATGTCGAGTGCCCATCGCAGCACCAGGAAGATGACGTCGATGCCTATCGCGGTGGCGGCCGCTATCGCGCGTTGGCGCCAGGTGAGGACCACCATCATCAACGCCATGCTGGCGTAGAGCAGGAAGCCGGACTTCGGCGGGAACATCACCTCGCTCGCCTGGTTGGTGATCGGCCCCGGCACGCCGTAGCGACGTGCGGTGATCTCCAGGGCTATGAGGAAGCCGAGGGTCACCGCGGCCGCCGCGGCCCACAGCATCGTCCGTGGTTGACGCCACGCGTTGGAGGCGGTGCTGCATCTTATTCGCGAAATCAACCGCGATGCACTAGATATCAATTGTTTGGCCGTTTTGTAGGTGTTGGGGGTATAGGTCGTCGATCCGTCGCTCTTTGCGCCAGGTAGCAGAGTTTTCGCTGATCGTTAATGAGTTCGACCGGTTATGTTGTCACACCATGTCTGACGTGACTCCATGGCCTGTGAGTTGCCTGAGTACGCCGGCTCGTTTCGTGGCCGCCGTCGCCGGGTTCGGGAAGTCGGCGCTCGCCATGCCCAGTCGGTCCACCAGCTTCTCGATGACCGAGTTCTCCGTGACGGAGCGGTCGGGCAGCAGCGGCAGCTCGTAGTCGCGCTGCCATGTGCGCTGGATGGCACGGTCGTTCTTCCAGCGGACCTCGCGCAGGGTCTCCAGCTGGAGCCGGCGGGCCGTGGTGCTGTCCATGCCCGTGTGCGACCAGTGCTCGGCGTCGCCGTCCGGGTCGTGGACCCGCAGATCGAAGCGTTCCGCGTCCTGCCAGACCGGCATCGTCTCGTCGTTGAGCATGAAGACGTAGAGGGCGAAGGGACCCGCGTACTCGTCGACCAGGAAGGCCTTCGTGTCCTCGAAGAGCTCCGGGCTCTCGCCGGGGTAGCCGACGATGAAGGACACGAAGTAGTGGAGGGGGCTGCGGGAGAGCAGTTCGAAGGCGGTGCGGTTGGCTCGGGCCTTCACCTTCTTGTTCATGTACGTCAGCGTCGTGTCGTTCATAGACTCGAAGCCGATGGCCAGCGCACGGCAATGGGCCTCCTCCAGCGCGTCCACGACCGCCCGGTCACGGAGGGAGTTGGCCCGGGTGTACGCCTCCCAGGCGACGCCCTCCTTCGCGAGCAGGGGTAACAGGGTCCGCAGGCGGGTGGGCGGCACCGTGAACGTGGAGTCCAGGGCCTTGATGTACTGCGCGCCGTGCTCGTCGCGGTAGCGGGCGAAGTCGCCGGCGATCTTCTCCGCCGACTTGTAGCGCCACTTCGGGGAGGCGGCGGGGAACGAGCAGTACTTGCAGGTGAAGGGGCAGCCGCGCATCGACTCGTACGGGATGACGGGGAACCTTCCCGAGGGGGCGGGCGAGGGCAGCGCCTCCAGGTCGGCGTAGTGGATGCCGGTCAGACGGATGCGGCCGGTGTCCTGGTCGCGCCAGACCAGGTTGGGGATGCCGGCCACCGGCTCGCCCCGGCGCAGGGCGTCGAGCAGGGGCGGCAGGGCGGGTTCGGCGTCACCCCGGACGACGTACCGGACGAACGGGTGGGCGTCCAGGATCTGCTGGAACTTCAGGTTGCTGTACTGGCCGCCGAGGACGAGGACCGCCGTCGGGAAGCGCTCCTCGACCCAGGTGATCGCCCTGGCCATCGTGGCCCGGTCCCAGATGAACGTGGTCGACAGCAGGACCACGTCGTAGGGGCCGGAGGGCTCGGCGAGGGGGCCGCTCCCGGCGCCGTTCCAGATGGCCTCGGTCGGGTGGACGTCGTGGTCGATGCCCGCGGCCTCCAGGATGGCGCGGACGGTGAACGTGGTGAGGTGCGGCGCGGTCGCCGTCTCGTCTTCCTTCTCGACGTGCTGGAGCCGGACCGAGGAGACCGCGCGGATCCCGCTCGCCGCCCCGCGCGGCCGGAGCAGGGGCAGGCGGCCGCCGTTCACCTCGGCGTGGAGGGTGGTGAGTTCGGCGATCTCCCCGGCCCGGTCCGGGAATCCGCCGGGGGCGGCCAGAGCCTCGAAGGTGGAGCCGGCCAGGAGTGAGTGGTTGGGGTACTCGGGCCCGAGCCCTGAGATCAGGAGAACGTTCATGCTTTTACGGTGCGCCCGGGCCGAATTGAGCAGAAGCGAAAGGAGGCAAAACAACGGCAACCGTATCCCCAAGATATTTAACGTTCACCAAAAGGGAATTGGGGCATTCCGTTGGCCGACCCGTGGCGTGTCTTGTCCTGAGTACGCGTACTCAGATCTCGTCCGTGCAACCACCCATACGCGCCGTCGGGCCGGGTGGCAGACTCGCCCCATGGCCCCCTCAACTTCCGCACGTCGCAGGTCACTTGCCGGTGCCGGTCTCGTGCTGGCCGCCGCCCTGACCCTCACCGCCTGCGGTCAGGAGCGCGCAGTGGACACGGCGGCCGGGGGTGGGGCCGGGGACGGAGCCACGCCCAGCACGTCGCCCAGCACGTCGGCCAGCACGTCGCCCAGCACTTCGGCCAATGCTTCAGCCAGTGCGTCGCCCACGGCGCCGGGGGCCTCCCCGTACGTGGAGCCGGGAGCCGGTGACGGTGCCCCGCACTACAACGAGAACAACGCCTACCGGCAGTCCGGCGAGATGTCTCCCGAGCATGCGAAGGACGCCGAGCGGGAGGCCCAGCGCATCCGGCCGGTGCTCAAGCGGCTCTGGGAGCAGGGGAAGTGGGACCCCTCGGCGGTGCGTGCGGCGCTGCTGCGGCTCGGGTACGAGGAGGAGCGCGTCACGAAGGGCGGCAAGCTGCTCGGGGGGACGCTCACCGTGCAGGAGATGTTCTCGCGCTACCAGGACGGCAAGTACGTCACGCCCGAGGGTGCGATGGTCGGCCTGCGTGTGCACCAGGACGCCTGTGTCACGGCGTTCGTGCAGAAGTCCAACTACGGCGTCGCGGCCAACGGGCCCTACCCGGAGACCGGCTGCTTCGAGCCGCCCTACGGTCACTGAGCCGGATGGCCGCCGAGCTGGGCGGTCACTGCTCCGGGGGCACGCCGACCTCCGCGAAGACGGCCTGTGCCTGTTGCCTCATGAGGGCCGCTGCCGCCGGGTCCTGGCCGTTGTTCCGGAGGGCGCGGCCGAGGGTCAGCAGGGTGCGGGCCTCGCCGAGGCGGTGACCGGTGTGGCGGTGGCTGGACAGGGCCTGCCGGCCCAGTTCCACGGCCTTGGCGTGGGCCCCCTCCGAATCCGCCGCCGCGCACAGGACGGTCAGCGCCTGCCCCTCCACCACCCCGAACGAGTGATCGCGCGCCAGGCCGAGCGCCTCCTCGGCATGGCCGCGGGCCTCGTCGTGGCGGCCCAGGTGCTGGTACGTCAGGGAGAGGCCCAGCAGGCTGTCCGCCTCGGTGCGTCGGTGTCTCACCTCGCGGGCCAGGGCGAGGGCCTGACCGTGCGTCCGGAGGGACCGGTCGGCGTGCGCGCTCGCTCGGTGGGCGGCGGCGACCGTGTTGAGGAGGGTCGCCTGAATCCAGGGTCGTCCCGAGGATCTGACCATGTCCAGGGCACGTTCGGCCTGGATCAGCGCCTCGTCGTACCGGCCGAGGTCGACATGGATCTTCGCCACCGCGTCCAGCATCATGGCGCGGCCGTTGCGGTATCCGCTTCGCTCGTCGGCCGCCGCCTGCGGACCGAGGATGTCGAGGCCGTCCGCCAGACGGCCGAGCTCCCAGTACACGGAGCCCAGAATCTGCAGCGCCAGGCTGTCGTCGAACCATCCGGCCCCTTCGTTGCGGCGGATGGCCAGTTCGAGGTGGCCGGCGGCCTCGTGCAGACGGCCCAGATCCCGGCAGGTCATGCCCAGGATGATCAACCCGAACGTTTCGGCGTAGTCGATCCCGGCCTCACGGTTGATCCGGAGGCCGTCGGTGGCGTGCTCGTACGCGCTGTCGAGGCGTCCCATGCTCCATTCCGCGCCGCCCGCGCCACCGAGCCCCGCCAAGTGGCCTGCCGCCCAGCCGAGCTCCCGGCTGATCTCCTGGGCGCGTGCGTGATGATGCATGGACTGCCTCATATGCCCCCTGTCCCACCGGACCACTCCGAGGTGGTGGTGCATGGCCGCCTGGCCGAACCGGTCGTCCTCGGCCTCGGCCGCGTCCAGCACCGTCTGCGCGGTGGCCTGCCACGTGGCTCGCGGCAGGTGCAGCCAGAAGTAGCCGAACAGCCCCGACAGCAGGTACCAGGCGACGGGACGGGGACCGTGGCGGGCCGCGTGGTGGATGACGGCGAGCAGGTTCGTCTGCTCCGCACGCAGCCACTGGGCGGCCGTGGCGGCGGACGGCATGCCTCGCCGGTCACCGCGGTCGAGCGGGCCCGGCAGCTTGGGGAAGAGCCCGGTCCCCGCGGTGGTGCGAGCGGCGTGCAGGTACCAGAGCATGAGTCGTTCCTGTGCGGCGTCCCGGTCCGCTGCCGTGTCCTCGGCCCGCGCGCGTTCCTGCGCGTACTCACGGAGGAGATCGTGGAACCGGTACCGGCCCGCCGTCGCCGGTTCGATCAGATGGGCCGCGGCCAAGGCACCGATCAGCCGACGGGCCTGCTGCAACGGCACGTCCGCGAGGGCCGCCGCCGCCTCGACGGTGAACTCCAGGCCGGGGAACAGCCCCAGCAGCCGGAACAGTCGCCGGGCCGCCGGGGACAGAACGCCGTACGACGCCGAGAACGCCGTACGCAACGGAGCGCCGTCGGTGTCGTCCGGTGCCAGGGCCGCCAGGCGGTCGCCCTCCGTCATCTCGGCGACCAGGTCGGACAGGCGCAGGCCCGGGTCGCCCGCCAGTCGGGCGGCGGCGAGGCGCAGGGCCAGCGGGAGGCTGCCGCACAGCCGGATCAGGTCGTCGGCCACCGCCGGGGGTTCCGCGGAGAGGCGGTCCGCGCCGAGTGCCTCGCTCAGCAGGGCGCGGGCCTCGGCCGGGAGGAGGAGGTCCAGGGGCAGGGCGTGTGCCCCGTCGCGGGCCACCAGGTCGCCGAGGCGGTTGCGGCTGGTGACGACGACACAGCAGGACGGGCTGCCCGGCAGCAGCGGGCGTACCTGCTCCGCCGACGCCGCGTTGTCCAGCAGGACGAGCAGGCGCCGGTCGGCCAGCAGGGTGCGGTACAGGCGGCCCTGGGCCTCGGCGTTCAGCGGGATCTCCGACGCCGGCAGGCCCAGGCTGCGCAGCAGCAGCTCCAGGGCTTCGCCGGGTCCCAGCGGGGGGCGGTCGTGGTCGAAGCCGTGCAGGTTGACGTACAGCTGGCCGTCGGGGAAGCGGGCGCGTACCCGGTGGGCCCAGTGCACCGCCAGCGCGGTCTTGCCGATGCCGGCGGCGCCGCCTATCGCGGAGATGACGACCGTGCTCGGCGGGGCGGGCCGCGCCTCTCCCTGCCGCGCCTCTCCCTGCCCCCGCCCCTGCTCGGGCGGCAACAGTCCGTGCAGGCGGGCCAGTTCATCCGTGCGGCCCGCGAAACCGGGGGTGTCGTGGGGCAGTTCGGCCGGGACCGGGGGTGTGCTGTCGGCGTCCGGACTCACACGCCGGTTCGCGGGTGCCGGGGCGGCCGCCGCCGGGTCGTTGTCGAGGATGAGGTGGTAGAGGGTCTGCAGGTCGGGGGCCGGGTCCACGCCCAGGTCCTCGGCGAGGCGCTTGCGGATGCCGTCGTAGTGGAGGAGGGCCTCGGCCTGTAAGCCGCAGCGGTACAGGGCGGTCAGCAGTTGCCCGGCCATTCGTTCGTCGAGGGGGTGGGCGGCGGCGAGTTCGCGCAGCCGGGGGAGGATCTCCGCGTGCCGGCCCCTGCGCAACTGCACCTCGTGCAGCTGGAGCAGGGTGACCACGCGCTCGCTCTCCAGCCGGTCGCGGGTCGTCTGCGCCCAGGCTCCCGTCAAGCCCGTCAGAGGGTCGCCGTGCCACAACTCCAGGGCGTCCAGCAGGAGTTCGGCCGTACGGTCGTCGTCGGCGGCCTCCTGTGCGCGGGCCCGCCCGACCAGCTCACGGAAGCGGTGGAGATCCACTCGCTCGGTGGGGGTCCGCAGCGTGTAGCCGCCCTGGGTGCGGTCCAGTCGTACACCTGTCGCCGCCGCCGTGTCCGCCTGCCGCAGTGCGGTCTTCAGGCGGCCCACATAGCCGTAGATCACGTTGCGCACCGAGGCCGGCGGGTCGTCGCCCCACACCCGGTCGATGAGGGTCTCGATCGGTACGACACGGTTGGCCTCCATGAGGAGGACGGCCAGCACACACCTCTGGCGGGGCCGGCCGAGGTCGATCTCCTCGTCGTCCGCCCATGCCTGCACCGGCCCCAGCAACCGGAACTCCACCGGCCCGCCCTTCCGCAACAGCCCGTGCCCTGCCCGCCCGTGCCTTCAGAGGGGCATGGTCCATGGCGCACGACCTGCGCGTACAGGTTTCCTCAACATTCCCTCGGGTCCTCCTCGGAAAGCTGACGCTGTCACAGGGGGCAGGCGCTGCCCTCCCTCGATCGCGATCACGGAGGGCAGCCCTGAACGTCTCCCGTTCGCCTCACCCCCCGGCCACCGCCCGGCTCACCGTCCCCTCACCCCGCCACCACCTCTCCATCACCACCGCCACAGCTCAAACCCGAGTTTCCGCCAACTCCCCATCGGCTGACCGAATCCCGTCGGCGATACGACCTTCTGTTCGAGCTCTGTGTCTGACCTCACAGTCGTCGCTTCGAGCGCGCGTACGGCGCACGGAGCCAGTGGTGGGAGCCGATGGGCGAGGTGCCACCGGCATACGCGACGACAGGGCGACCAACCTGGCATTCCGCAACTACCGGCCAGTACCCCTGGTATGGCGCAATCCGCTCGGCCCGAATCT
Organism: Streptomyces sp. NPDC059010; assembly: GCF_042740355.1. Classification (NCBI taxonomy): domain Bacteria; kingdom Bacillati; phylum Actinomycetota; class Actinomycetes; order Kitasatosporales; family Streptomycetaceae; genus Streptomyces; species Streptomyces sp. NPDC059010. The sequence continues at coordinate 77,319 of NZ_JBHYJA010000033.1, read as the reverse complement.
TCTCCCTGCCACCATCAACACCCATCGAAAATCCAGGCGTCCGGACTGCGGCGGGGGGCCGGCCATGGGGCTGCTCGGAAATGAGCTGGCTTTCGCGCACACGCTGACTCCCCAGGAGCACGAGAGCGTGATGGCCCTCGGCAACCGGAAGAGCTACCCGGCCGATGCCCATCTCCTCACGGAGGGTGACCGGTCCAGTCACGTCGTGATCATAATCCGGGGGTGGGTGACCGTGTCCGTGGCGACGGATCGTGGGGCCACCCGGCTGATACTCGGCCTGCGCGGCCCGGGTGAACTGCTCGGTGAGATGGCCGCGCTGGATCCGCATCCGCGCAGCGCCACCGTGCGCGCGCTGGGTCCGATAGAGGCCCAGGTGATATCCGGGGACGCGTTCCGTCGCTTCCTCGCCCTGCACCCCCGGGTCAGCGGACTGGTGATACGCCAGCTCACCTCCCGGCTCCGCAGCGCCGACCAGGAGCGGTCCGCGCTCGCCTCGCTCACCGTGCTCCAGCGGCTGGCCGGCCGGCTCATCGAGCTGTCGGGAATCGATCCCTCCGGCCCCTACGCCCCCTCAGCGGCCGGCCCTTCTAGCGGCCCCGCCGCCCCGGGCCCCGCCTCCTCGGGCCACCCCGCCCACGGCCACCCCGCCGCACGCGCCGCCGCCTCCGGCCCCGTCGTCCACCTGGCCCAGGACGAGCTGGCCGCCACGATCGGGGCCACCCGCGAAGCCGTGGCCAAGGCACTGCGGCTGCTGCGCGCCCAGAACATCGTGCGCACCGGCAACCGGATGGTGGAGATCCTCGACCCCGCGCTGCTCGCCCTTCTCGGGGACGGTCATGAGGAGTAGCCAGTAGCCCCAGGAGCAAACCCAAGCCCCGCCGTGTGTAAACGGCTACAGACGCCTCTCGTCCGGAGCCCGACCCTGAGGGGACGGACCACCTCCCGCGGACCGCCGCCACCGCACACCACCGCCCTGGCCGGCCCACCTCCGCGACAGCACCGCCCCATTCCTCGGCACCACGCACCACTACTCCGGCACCACGCAGCACCGTTTCCGCACCACGAACCACCACGAACAACCATGAACACCGCGAACCACCACGTCCGCAGCACGAACCACCTCTTCCGCACGACAGAACACGCAGGGGGCACGGGTGAACCACGACGCTCTGGAACTCACCGAAGCGCACTACGAGTTGGTGATCAGCGTCGACGCCAGACGTTCCGGCGCGTACGACGACGTCGACAAGCCGCGTATGCGCGCCCGGATCTACCGGGTGCTGGAGACGGCCTTCACACACGCCAAGGTGGCGCGGGACGCCGTCCACATGGAGGACCGCGGCGACGGCGTGCTGCTGGCGGTCGCGGGACGGATCGCGGTGAGCCGGCTGCTCGGCCTGTGGATGGTCGAGGTGCACGAGAAGCTGCGGGACGAGAACCGTGATCTGGCCGTCCCGCTCGGACTGCGCATCGGCATGCACGTGGGCCCGGTCCGGCACGACGACCGGGGCATCAGCGGACGCGCCGTCGACCTCGCGTGCCGGCTGGCCGACTCCCCCGTCGCCCGGCGGCTCCTCGACGCCGAGAAGGCCGACCTGGTGCTGGTGACCTCCCAGTCGCTGTACGAGGACGTGGTCAACGGCGGCGGCAAGTTCATCGAGCCCGCGCACTACGCGCCGGCGCGGCTGGAGCTCAAGGAGGGCCCGGTCACCGCCTGGTTCCGGCTGCCCGGGCGGCCCGCTCCGGCGATCCCCGAGGCCGCGGCGGCATCGGAGTCGTCGTCCGCCGCCGGTCCGCCGCCTCCCGTCGACGACGACATATACGGCTACGACGGCCTCGACGACGAGCTGGACGACAACGACGAGTTCGAGGTCGTCGGGGACGGCATGTCCGGTCATCGGCCAGGTCAGAGCGGGATTCATTACAACGTCATCGGCGACATGTCCCATAACCACCACAACGAGTACCAGGGAGACGTGCACATCGGCCGGAAGTCCGGCCGCGACGCCGAGAAGGGGAGGGGCTGAGCCGGGTGAGCGACGACGAGCAGGCGGGCGGCGCGAGCGACGACGCCCCCGAGGAGCCGAGCGGGGGACGGTCGTCCGACGACGGCAAGAAGTCCGGGGACGACAGGAAGGCCGACCGGAAGGGCGACCGGCGCGCCGACAGGAAGAGCGACCGGAAGGCCGGGGACGGCAGGAAGCAGGACCGGGACGACCGGGACGAGGACGACCGGAACCGGGACAGGGACAGGGACGACGAGGACGGCTCCGACGACGAGAAGTCCGCCGAGGACGAGGAGGCGGAGAAGGAACGGGAACGGGAACGCGAGCGCGCCGCCGGGCGGTTCAAGGCGTACACCCGCGATCCCCTCGCCGAGGACGAGGGCGAGGACGGGCCCACCGATCTCGCCGCCGCCGCGCGCACCCGCCGGGCCACCCGGCTGCTGTTCGACGTCGGCGGGGACCTCACCCGCTTCGACCGCTCCTACTTCAACCGCGCCCACATCGGCGACAACATCAACCTGCTGCTGGGCGCCCGCCGCCCCGGCGCGGGCATGCGCAGCGGGCCCGTCCCGGAGGAGGAGCTGCGCAGGCTGCGCCGGGCGCATGTGCCGCCCGAGGGGTACGTACGGCTGCGCAACGCGCTGCGCGCCCGGCGCCTGCTGGTGCTCGGCGCCGCGCCCGGCACGGGACGGACGAGTACGGCGCTGTCGCTGCTGGACGAGGTCACCACCGCCGAGGCGGACGGCGCCGAAGCGGAGCCCGTTACGAGGGTTCGCCGGGTCGACTCGGACGGCGGGGTCGGCGGGGTACGGCAGTTGGCGGAGACGCTCGACGGCGAGGGCGGTCAGGCCTGGCGCGGCACCGGTCATCTGCTGGAGCTGTCCCTCGACCGGCCCGACGCCCGGCCCCCGGACGAGATGGACCTCGACGAGTTCGCCGCGGCCCTGGCCCGCCGCGAGGCCTTCGCGGTGATCGTCGTCACCGTCGGCTCGGCGGCGAACCCGCTGCTCGCCGGGCGGTACGGCATGCTCTGCCCGCCCGCGCCCACCGACGAACTGCTCGCCACCCGGCTGCGCGAGCGGCTGGAGGAACGTACCGCCGAGGCCCACGAGGACGACACGCCCCTGGACGAGCTGCTGGCCCGCGCGGAGGACCTCGCGAGCCGCGGGGAGGTCGAGGACGCGGTCGGGCTGAAGGATCTGCGGCCCGCCGAGGCCGAGTTGCTGGCCTCGCTGCTGGCCGGGCATGTGCTGGACGACATCTCCTACGACGATCTGCTCTCCGGCTGCCGTAGCATCGCCGCCGAGCAGGCCCAGGAGTGGTTCGCCGGAGTGGACCGGGCGCTGACCGCGCCGCCGGCCGACCCGGAGCGGCCGGACCGGGCCCGGGCGCGCTCGGGCACGGCGACCCTGTTCCACCCGGTGGCGTTCCGGATCGCGCTGGCCGTGCTGGGCGGCGCCTCGCACAGCGCGGTGGCCGCCGCCGCCCATCTGCTGACCTGGGAACTGTCGGTGCAGTCCGACCCCGACAGCACCCCGGCCCGCCCGCTGTTCTGCGACGACCCGGACGCCGACGTGGCGCTCTCGCGGGCCGTACTCACCGACGGCAAGGTCGAGGTGGACGGGCACGACGTGCCGGCCCGGCTGGTCTGGTACCGGGGTTCCGCCCTGCCGTCCGCGGTGCTGACCGAGCTGTGGGACCGGCACTTCCCGGTGCGGGCGCCGATGGTGCGCTGGCTGCGGCTGCTGGCGGACGACCCGCGTCCCCAGGTGTGGATGCGTGCCGCGGTCGCCGCCGGGGAGCTGTGCGTACGGGACTTCGACCACGGTTACACCGAGCTGGTACGGCCGCTCGCCGAGGCGACCACCAACCGCCGGCTGATCTTCGCCGCCACCACGCTGGACCAGGCGGCCGGCCATGACTCGCACCGCAAGGCCGTGCACAAGCTGATCGGCGACTGGAGCAAGAAGGGCACCCCCACCCAGCGCTGGGCCGCCGCGTGGGCGCTGGGCTACGGCAACGCCGCGTCCTCGACGGACGACACCCTGGACGCACTGGCCCGGATCGGGGTCCGTGACGAGGGGGAACTGGTCCAGGTCGCCTCCCTCAACGTCGTACGACTGCTGGTGCTGCCGGACGCCGCCGAGGTGCTGGAGCGGATGGCCGAGTGGACGCACCACAAGCGGGAGCCGTACCAGGACCTGGGGCTCGCGGCGACCGTGCGGCTCGCCCGGACGCCGGTGGACGAGCTGCTGATGGACCCCGACTCGCTGCTGGACGACGCCGGCTCCCCGTGGGACGACCGCGGCGACTGGCCGGTGGCGCTCGCCCTCGCCGCCATCCGGCCCGAACTCGTCGACGCCATGGCCGACCTGATGTGGACGGCGCTGAACACGGCGCGGTCGAAGGACGTCGCGATGGACGCGCTGGAGGAGCTGCTGCGCTCCGCCGTGCGCAAGGACGGCGGCGAGGGGACCCGGCCGGGGCTGGCCGCGCTGCTGCCCGCGCTGGCGACGGAGGAGCACGACCGGCGGCGGCTGGACTGGCTGCTGCGCCGCATGATGAACGACCCCGAGAAGCCGCTCCCCGAGCCCGCGGCGCGCGAGCTGTGGTGGCTCGCCGTCGAGCCGGATCAGAGGCCGCGCCGGAGCGCACCGCAGCGGGACAGGACGCACCAGGCAAGGCCGCGCCAGGACAGGACGCGTCGGGACAGGGCGCGCGAGGAGGAGAGCTATGGCTGAGAACGAGGACGAGGCGGCCGGCGCGGGCGAGGCGGAGAGCACCGAGTCGACGGCGCCCGCGGGTCCGTTCCTGCGGGACTTCAACACGGTGGCGGACGGCTTTCCGCGGGTGAGCCCCAAGTCGGCGCTGGTGCAGTTCTACCGGAACGGCGGCTACACGGTGAAGCGGGCCTCCGGGGTCCAGCACGTCGACAAACCGGTGCTGGCCAGGACCCGCAGCATCTGCGAGATCGCGCTCGGCACCTATGTGGCCCCGCTCCAGATGGAGTTGCCGGCCGCCGGGGGCACGACCTTCTTCAAGGCCGAGGTGGACATCGAGTGGGCGGTGACCGACCCCCACCTGGCCGCCCTGGAAGTCGTCACCGACGTCGCGGGCCGGCTCACCTCCCCGGTCCTCGAACGGCTGCGTGAGGTCACCACCACCTACCGGGTGACCGAGGCCGAGCAGGCGAACCGTGCCATCACCCGCGAGTGCGCCGGGGGGCGCTGGGCCGACCTGGGCTCCGAACTCGGGCTGCGGGTACGGCTGTACGTCCGGCTGCGCGTCGACGACCGGACCATCGAACACGCCGACGAGGAGCGGGACGCGCACGCCCAGGCCAAGGTGATCCGGCTGCGGCAGGACTCGTACCGGCGCATGCTGCAGGGCGGGGAGCTGGAGCAGCTCAGCTTCATGCTGGCGGCCGACCCCGAGGGGGCCAAGGACTTCCTGGAGAAGATCCGCCAGGAGGGCAGGCAGGACGAGAAGGACCGGGTCGCCCGGCTGTTCGCCATGGCCGCGCGCGGCGAACTCGCCACGGTCGATGTGGAGACCCAGGTCCTCAACCTCCTCAACCAGGGCATGGGGCGGCCCATGGTGGGGCCCATCGGCACGGTGCCCGCGCGCCGGCCCCGGGAGCTGGAGGCGTCCGGCGACCGGCCGTTCAACCCGGACTGGGCCTCGGACGAACCGCCCAGGCGCCGGCCCCGCAGGCCCGACCCCTCCCGGGGCGAGCCCGACCGCCGGGGTGAGCCCGACCGCCGGGGAACCGCCCGACGGGGCCCCGACCGGGGAGAGCCGTACCCGGGAGACGACCCCGACTACGACGACCCGGCCCCTCGCCCCCGGCGCCGCGGCCCCCGCCCGGAGCCGTACCCGGCGGACGACCGCGCCGCCCATGACGACCGTGACCACGACGACCGCTCCGACCACGACGACCGCTCCGACCGCGACGACGACCGGCGCGGCCCCGTCCGGCGCCGGCCGCAACGGCCCGAGCCCTACTCCCCGCGCGACGACGCCGATTACGACGAACCGCGCACCCCGGCCCGGCAGCGGACCTACCGCCCGGAGCCCTACTCCCCGGCACCGGACCGGGACTACGGGCCCGACTACGGTCCCGACCACGGCCCCGACCACGACGAACGCCGCTCCCGCGACCGGCGTCCGGCCCAACGGGCGGAGCCCTATTACGCCGACGACGCCGACGACACGGGCTACGGCGACTACGACGACTACGGCGCACCCCGCGACGAAGGGCGCCGTCGGCCCCGTCGGCCGGAGCTCGGCCCGGCGGGACCGGTCCCGGACCACGACCCCGAGGATGAGCCGCGCCCCGGCGACCAGCCTCGGACCTACCGGCCGGAGCCCTACCACCCGTACGACGAGCGCGAGTGGGAGCGGCCACGGCGTCGCAGACGTGCCGCGGACGACGGCTGGTCCTGGGCGGAAGAGGACCGATGAGCGCCGACGGCGCGGCACGCAACTCCCCCGACCCGGTCATGCCTGTGCCGCACGGGGGTCGGCACTGCAGCGACCGGGCGGGGGAGCGCATCGCCGAGCGGCTGCTGGTCACCGTCCGGGAGGACCTCGGCCGGGCCGACTCCAAGGCGGCCGTGCTGCTCTCGGGGACGCTGGCGCTGCCCGCGTTCCTCGCCGGGTGGCGCGGCACCCCCGCCTGGGACGGGCTCGCGGACATGACGCTCGTCCTGTCCGGGGTGCTGTGGGCCGTCGCGGTGGCCGCGCTGGTCGCGGCGCTGATGCCGCGCACCGGCACGGTCCGCGGCGGGGACGGGGTGACGTACTTCGGTGATCTGGTGGCGTCCCACGATCTCGCGGGGCTGTCCGCCCGGGTCGTGGAGGCCGGGCGCGATCCGGCGAAGTGGCTGCTCGTGCAGGCCGTGGACGTCAGCTCGATCCTGTCCGCCAAGTACCGGGCCATCCGCTGGGGCGTGGGCTCGCTCGCCCCGTCGGCGGCGCTCGCCGTGGTCTGGGGGCTGACCTCGGGCTGATCCAGGACGGCGCCGATCCAGGAGGGCGCACGCGACACCGGCGTACCACCCCCGCACACGCCAACGCACCACCGCACCCGCCACCGGCGCGCACCAGGCACGACGCGGCGGCGTCACCACCTACACGCCACACGCACACGCCACACGACGAACGACGAACCAAAAGCCAAGAGCCAAGAACCAGAAGCACCCACCTCACGCACGCATCACGAATGTCGAAGACCAAGGGGACGGCCGTGGGAAGAGTCACGGGAAGACTGCAGACAGGAAGGACCCGGGTGCGCCGCGCCGCATTCTCGGCGCTGGGCGGCACCGCGGTGTTCGCGTCCCTGTTGGCGCCGGCCGGTCGGGATCCGGTGCCGGCGGCGGACGCCGAACCGGTGTTCCCCGCGGTCAACTACGCGGTGGCCGTGGACGAGTCAGCCAGCCTCGCGCCCGAGGACATGCGGGCCGAGAAGGCCGCCGCCAAACGCATCGCGCTGGGCGACGTGTCGTCGTCCTCGCAGGTCACGGTGTTCGGCTTCGCCGCCGCCGAGAAGCGCGGCCAGCGCGTGGTGGACCCGGTCTGCCGGCCCACCACGCTGAACTCGGCGGGCCGCGAGGAGGTCGGCAAGTGCGTGGACGGGCTGCGCAGCCGTAAGAAGGACGAGGGCACCGGCACCGATCTGCCGACCGCCATCCGGCAGGGCGTCAACGACCTGACCGACGGCACCGACGCCGAGGTGCCCCGGGTGCTGTTCCTGCTGACCGACGGGAAGATGGACGTCGAGGACAGCTTCAAGTACGGCGAGAAGTCGCACCGTGTGGCCGAGGGCGAGCGGCAGTTGAAGGAGGCGCTCAAGGAGGCCGCCGCGCAGAACGTGCAGATCTGGCCGCTGGGCTTCGGACCCGACCCGGACAAGAAGCAGCTCGACCAGATCGCCGCCGGCGGCTACCGCAAGGGCTGTGTGGAACTGCCCTCCGCGACCCCCAGGGCGCACAAGGTCGACGGGGCGAAGGACGTCGGCGGCACGCTGGAGCGGATCTTCGCCGCGGCGCACTGTCTGCGCCACGAGGAGGGCCCCAGCAAGCGGCCGCCGGCCACCCTGGAGATCGGTATCTCCCCGCTGGCCACCGTCGGCAGCATCGTCGTCGACAAGGGCGATCCCGAGGTGAAGATCACCTACTTCGACCCGAAGGGCGACGAGATCCCCACCACCTCCGGGTCCTTCAAGGGGTCCCGGTTCGAGCTGGCGGGCGGCTCCGGCACCGTCGAGGCGCTGAAGATCGTCGATCCGCTGCCCGGCGTCTGGAAGGTGAAGGCCGAGGCCCCGGAGGGGCATCGCTCGCTGCCCGTCGCCGTCAGCGTGCTGTGGCAGGGCGAGCTGAACGGCGCCATCACCATGGACCCGCCCTCGCCGCAGGCCGGTGAGAAGGTCACGGTGACGATGGGGCTGCAGACCCGCGAGGGCTACAAGATCAAGGACCCGCGCGACTACGAGGGGCTGCGTGTGCGCAGCGAGCTGACCGGGGACGGCTTCTCCCCGCGGGCGCTCGACCTCGCCGACGACGGCAAAGGGGCCGACTCCGACGCGAGCGACGGCGACTTCACCGGGACGGTGACCATCCCCGAGGACGCCGACGGGGAGCTGACGGTGAGCGCCACGCTCACCGCCTCGGGACTGAGCGCCGACACCCGCAGCGAGACCGGAAAGGTCGCGCTCGGCGAACTGCCCGTCAAGGCCGTGCTGGAGCTGCCCGAAGGGGACGTCCACCCCGGCGGATCGGTCACCGGCACCCTCGACGTCAGCAACACCACCGGCACCGCGCACACCCTGCGGCTGTCCGTCGCCGATGTGCAGGACCGGCGGCTGTCCGTCGAGCCGACCGAGATCACCCTCAAGCCCGGTGCGGAGGGCACCCGGAAGGTCACGGTGCGGGTCGCCCCCGCGAGCGTCTTCGGCGACCGGCTCGGCGACGGGGTGGACGTCTCCGGCACCTTCACCGTCGTGGACGCCACCGACGACGACCGGGCCCTCAAGCGAACCCCCATCTCGGTTCAGGTCACGCCGAAGCCCGGGATCTGGGAGCAGTACTGGTGGGCCTTCGTGGCCGGCGCCATCGTCCTCGCGCTGGCCGTCGCGGCCGTCGTCGCCTGGCTGGGGCTGCGCAGGCGCCGGCGGGATCCGTACGGGCTGGTGCTGCAACTGGTCGACAACGACGGCACCGTCCTCGGCGAGCACAAGGCCGGGCACGGCAACAACAAGCAGTGGTACGAGTTCGCCGTCGCCGAGGCCCATCGCAGCCCTCGGATCGAGAAGCGCGCGCACGGACCGTACGCCGTCCGGCGCAGTCGCGAGGGCGGGGCCGTGGTGCGCAAGGGCGGCAGCCGGTTGCCGCTGGCCGCGCGCGGCGGCCGGGTCCAGCTGACCGACGCGCTGAGCCTCTCCCTCGGCGGGACCCCGCCGGGGACCGGCACCGGAACCTACGCGGGCACCTACGCCGGGGGGCCCGGCCCGAGCACCCCGGGCCAGACCGGCACCTACGACGAGTTCCTGTGACGGGCGGGGCGGGCCCTGGCACATCACCACCCGGCCCGCCCCCGACCACCACACCGCACCACAACACCGCACCGCATCGCACCCCCGCGCGGCCGTCCCGTCGCGCGGCCCCACGGACGTACCCAGCACAAACCTGCGGCCTCGGCGGCCGTACAGCGGGGAGGAAACCATGAAGATCTTCCAGCCGATGCTCTTCGTCGGCCTGGGCGGCACCGGAGGTCTGGTCGGTGCCGAGCTGGAACGCAGGCTCCGCGCCGAACTGTGCGGTCCGGACGGCATGGCGCTCAGCCGGCAGAACGGCCACGCCCCCTTTCAACTGCCCGACTGTCTGCAGTTCGTCTACGCCGACTACAGCGAGAGCGATCTGCAGCGGCTGCCGCAGTTCAACGTGGACCCGTCGCTGCGGGCGGCGTACTCCCGCACCTCCCGGGCCACCCACAATCTGCTGCCGAACTTCGACGCCTCCCCGGAGGTGACCAAGATGCTCCGGGCGGTGCTGCGCGACGAGGTCGCCGACTGGCTGCCGCCGCGCATGGACGAGCCGAAGGTCACCCCGCTGCACGCCGGCGCGGGCCAGCTGCCGACGGTCGGCCGGGCGGCGTTGTTCGCCACGCTCCGGCACGGCCTCAACCCGGTGCTGGAGCCGCTGCTCCAGGCGATCGACGCGATCGCCAAGGCGGGCGGCGAGCTGAGCGAGCTCGGCGGCGGCAAGGTCAACGGCTGTGACGTCTTCGTCGCCTTCTCGGTGGCCGGCGGCACCGGCGCCGGGATCTTCCTGGACTACCTCCACCTCATCAACCACGCCTTCCAGCTGCGCCGCTTCGACGGCGTGAAGATCTACCCGCTGGTCGTCATGCCGTCGTCGTTCGGCACCGCCACCGGTGGCGGACGAGAGGCCGAACTCAACGCGGCCCGGGCGCTGGTCGACCTGTTCCGGCTGGTGGACACGCAGAACGCGCCGTCGGAGGGCCATGAGATCGGCGACCTCGACCAGGAGCTCGGGCTCGGCATCCGCTACCCCGGTATGACGCCGATCCGGCTGCGCACCGGCATCCTGCCCACCGGGTTCCTGTTCAGCCCGACCGCCGGTATCCGCGCGGACGACCTGCGCCGCTCCATCGTCTCCCTGGTGATGTCGCTGATCGGCACCGAACTGGGCGACGGCCGTACGGCCGGCCGGACGATGGCGGCCGACGACGACTTCACGACCTTCGCCGCGAGCTTCATCAACCGGGGCGTGCAGCGCAGCGCCGTGTCCCCGACCGGCATCGGCCGCCAGGGCGTCTCCACCAGCCTGGTCGCCTCCATGACCGCGCCGATGGACCAGCTGGCCGACCTGGTGGCCGGACGGCTGCTGCGGACGGCGGTCACCGACCTCGTGGAGCGGCCCCGGGCGGAGCTGCGGGACGGGGCGGTGCCGATGATCCGGCAGCTGTTCGCCGACTCGCACCTCGAAGAGCTGTGGGAACGCAGGCAGTTGCCGGTGCCCGAGCCCGAGCCGCTGCCGCGCGGCGGCCGCAGCATCGAGGCGGCGCTCGGCGAGCGCATCGCGGACATGCAGCGGCTGCTGTTCGATCTGCGGGCCGAGGCGGACCGCACGGCCGCCGCGATGGCCGACCGGTTCGCGCCGCGCCCCGCCATCGACAAACTGCTCCAGACCGTGGACCCCTTCCTCGCCGAACGCGTCGTGCGGGGCGTCCCCGACAGCGACGAACGCATCGCCCAGCTCGGCTTCCTCGGCATGCTGGACGCCCGCGCCCGCACCCCGCAGCGCCCGCCCGGCGTGACCGAGCAGCCGCCCAAGATCCCCCGGATCAAGGGGCAGTTGGGCGGACTGGCACCGGCCCGCTGGGGCGACGACGACGTCCAGGCGGCCATCCAGGAGCAGGACCTCTGGTACCAGTGGCGCAGCCGCCAGGTGTGGCACGAGGCCTGGCGCGAACAGCAGATGCACTGGCAGCCCCAGGCCGACGCGGCCGGCACCGACCTGGTGCGCATGGTCAACGCCTTCCGCAGGCACAGCGACCAGGAGCGCAAGACCTCCCAGCACAAGGCCCGCGAACTGTACGAGGACCGCACCGGCATCTCGTATCTGCTGCCGCCGCAGCGCAGCCTCAACGACTTCTACGAGGACGTCGTCGGCCGGCTGATCCACCGCGAGGCGCTGCGGGAGAACGACGACGAGGCGGATCTGCTGCTCAAGCTGGTCGACGGCGACACCTGGCGGCAGGTCCACGGGCTCAGCCGGCGTGACCCGGAGGGCGCGGTGTCGAGGGTCAAGGGGCAGCTGGAGGCCCGCATCACCCGCCTCTTCGCCGAGAGCGGGGCGCATCTGGAGCAGCGGCCGCTGCTGCCGTCCATGGGCACGCTGCTGGCCGCCGCGGCGGGCGACGCCGAGGCCAAGGACCAGGTCAGCAAGGAGGCGCTCGACCTGTTCGGCCGCAAGCTGACCGGGCTGCTGCCGGTCGGGTTCACTCCCGAGGGCACCGGACTGCTGCGGGTCCTCGTCACCTATCCGCGGGTGCAGGCGGTGGAGGAGGTGCAGGAGTTCCTCGGCAAGACGCTGCGGCTGCCGTCGGACGCGAAGAACTCCGTGGAGTACCGGGGTGTGGAGAGCGACTCGATCACCGTCGTCCTCTTCCGCAGCGAGATGAGCCTCACCCAGGTGCCCGAGGCCCGCAAGGTGCTGCGCCAGTGGGCCCGCGCGAAGGACTCCGAGCAGGCCCAGGACGTACTGCGCTGGCGGCAGCGGCTCGGCTACCGGGACAGCTGGATGGTCAGCGGCGAGGAGGACCGGCGCGTCATCCTGCACCGGCTGCTGTGCTGCATGTGGAACGGCCAGGTGGACGTCGTCGACGGCGACCCGGCGTCGCCGGACCGGGTCCGGCTGCGGCTGCACCCCGAGAAGGGCACCCACGTCCCCGGCGTACGGCTGCGGCTCGGGGACTACCCCGGCGGCGTGTCCAGCTGGGCCGAACTGCTGCGGTCGTACGAACGCTGGACGGTCCTGGACGACGAGCGGATCGTCGAGGACTACTGCCGTGAGCTGATGCAGGCCCAGCCGCAGGGCCTGGCCCGGACCGGCAGCGAACCGCATCCCCTCTTCGTCGACCTGGTCGAGAAGGTCGCCCCGCGCCAGCTGGAGCTGCTGACGGAGCGCCGGGAGCGGGGCGGCGAGCGCATCGAGGGCTGGGTGCGCCCGCTCTGGGAGTTCTGGGCGGAGACGCTGCCCGCCGCGCTGGACACCGAGTTCGGCGACCAGCGCGCGGTCCAGCCGACGCTGCGCACTCTGCTGGAACACATCCGCGGCGGCACGCCGAACGGCCCGCGCACCCGCGACGGCCTCGGCGAAGCCCGGCGCACCGCACCCGAGGACGACGACTGGGGCACCTCGCCGGTCACCCTGCGCGGCGGCGGGGGCGGGGGCGCGGGCGGTCAGGACGAGTACGACCGTGACTACGGCGGTGGTTACGACAAGCCGTACGGCGGTGAGCGCGGCGACGGGGGTTCCCGCGGCGGTGGCCGTCGGGAGGAGCGGGAGGAACGGGAGGAGTACGACGACTACGGCGGGCGTGGCCCCGGTGCTGACCGTCGCCGTGGCGAGTACGACAGGCCCGACCCCGACGACGCGGGCCGGCCCCGGGCCCCCTGGGACGACGAGTCCGGTGACACCGGCCGCGACGCCCCCTGGGGCGGTGACGAGCGGTGAGCCGGGCCCAGGACTTCAGTACCGTCATTCATCTGGACCTGCGGGCCGGGGCGGCGGCGCTGCACGATCCGGCCGCCCTGCGGGCCAGGGTCGCCCAGGAGCTGGGCCGGGCCGGGCTGCCGGAGCCGGACGACCCGCTGTTCCTGGTCGTCGACACCCCGGCCGGCCTCACCGACCACCAGGTGCAGTACGAACTGCTCACCGGCTACCGGGCGGTGGGCGAGGTCAGGCTGCTGGTGCTGCTGGTCGGCAGCGCGCCGGGCTCGTTCGCGGGCGTCGAGGGCGGCTTCCAGCCCGACCGCCGGCTGCTGCGGCCCGCCGTACTGCGGGCCCCGGGCACCGCACTGCTGTGGGCCGGTGATCTGCGCTCGGCCCGCACCGCGCTGGAGCAGCCCGAGCCGGACGACCCGGACGCGCTGGCGGTCCTGGTGGACGTCCTGTCGGTCCCGGACGTCTACCTCGAAGTGCTGGACAGCGTCCAGTCGCTGCCCGAGGCCGTCGCCGCACCCGGCGTGCGGCTGCTGGAGCAGGACCTGCCACCGGAGGTGCGCGACCGGGCCTGGCGCGACGCGCTCACCCGGTTCGCCGGCGAGGACACCGAACTCGCCCCGGACGTACTGCTGACCGCCTCCTCCGGCGCCGATCTGCCGGAGCCGCTGCGCGGTCTGGTGGCGGGCCGGGGCAGCCGGGACCTGGGACACCGGGAACCCGGCGGGGTGGCCGACGACGCCTACCGTGCCTGCGCGGACGCCCTCGACCATGCCGAGGAGGCGCTGGCCGGGCTGCGGACCCTGCCCGGTCTGGTGCGTTCCGGGCGCCGGGTCGCCTTCGAGACGGACGTCGACGAGGCGCGCCAGGCGCTCGACACCTACCGCGACCTCGTCGCCACGGCCCTGCGCAGCGGCGGCGGCACGGCACCGTCCGCCGCCGAGTCGGCGACCCGCCTGGCGGCCCTCGGGCTGCGGGTGCCGTCGGCCGAGGGCATGGGCGAGCGGATCGGCGAGGGCCTGCGGGAGTTCGCCCACAAACTGCTCGGCCAGGGGCTCGCCCTGCGGTCGGTGGCCCAGCGCTTCACCGGACTCGCCGGACGGGTGGAGCCGCTGCCGGGCTCGGCGCTGCTGCCGAAGCTCACGCCCTACTCCGCCGACGCCGTGGCCCGGCAGACGGCGGGGGCGGCGGACGCCACGGTGCCCGGCCTGCCGGTGGTCGGCCCGCTGGCGGCGGCCGGGGCGGGACTGCTCGGTGCGCTGTGGTCGGGGCCGTTCCTGGCGCTGGCGCTCGTCGTGCCGCTGCTGTTCGTCGGGATGGCGCAGCTCGGGGCGGTTCGGCTGCGCGGTGCGGGACGCTCGGGCCGCTGGGCCGTGGCTCCCCAGGTCGCGGCGTTCGTCGGCGCGGCGCTCGGGGCGGCGGTCGGCTACGCCACCGATTCCCCGGTCTGGATGGGCACCATCGGACTGCTCGTCGGTCTCGGCGGCGCGACGGAGACGGTACGCCGGCTCTGGCGGGCGGCGGCCACCTCCTGGGCGCCGGGCCATATGACCGCCGTACTGCGGCACGCCCTCGACGGCCTGGACACCCTGCTCGCGGAGGCGGTCCGGGAGCACTGGGCCGTGGAGGAGCGCCTGTACTGCGCCGACGCCGCCCGTTCCGTCGCCGGCATGCTGCGGGCGACGGCCGCCTCGGCGGAGGCGGAGGCGGTGCCCGAGCAGGAACGGCCGGTGGGCGCCGGGGCGTCCGCGGCCTTCGGGGCGTCCGGCGCCAGGGCGGCCGCCGAGACCGACTGGCTCGTCGACGACACGGACCTGGAGCCGGACGAGGCGCCGGGCGAATCCGACGACGGCGACTGGGCGAGCGTGTACGCCTGGGAGGACGAACCGGCGGAAGAGGAGAAGGACAAGAACGGGAAGGGAAAGCAGCCGGGCCCGGAGAGCGGCGGCTTTTCAAGTGGGCGGCGCGGCAAGGGAGTTGTGCCGCGCTGGCTGGAGCGGGAGAGCGGTGAGGGCGGGCCGGAACTGGTCACGACCCTGTCCGCCGACCTCACCGACGCGGCCCTGGAGGCCATGAAGCACTACTGGGGTGCCGTCGAACGCGGCCAGGCCGGCGCCCGTGCCGTGCGGCGTACCGAGGAACGGGTCCGCGAACTGCTGTCCACGGCCCGCCACCACCTCCAGCACAACGGCGTACTGGCCCCGCCCCCGTTCGCCGCCCCGCGCCGCGTCCGCGCCACCTCGGCCAACCTGCTCGGCACCGACCCGCTCGGACCCGCCGAACTGGTCGGCGCGGAGGCCGAACGCCAGGCCGTGGTCCAGCTGTCCACGCCCGAACAGGGCACGCTGCTCAGCCGCGACCCGGCGGCCGCGGTGTGGCTCCGGTTCGCCCCGCGAGCCGTACGCGACGAGGTCGAGAAGACCTGGCGCACGACCGGCACGGTCCACCCGGAGGAGGTCCTGTGGACGTCCTCGGGCCGATACGCCGGCCTGGTCCGCCTCACCCCCCTGCGCATCGGCGTCATCGACACCATCCGCCCCCGGCACGGCTCGGGACCCGACGGGCCGGACAGGGGCACGGGCACGGACATGGGCAGGGAGGTCGGCAGGGACACGGACGCCGTGACGGAGTCGTACGGCCCGACGGACTCGTACGACCGGACAGACCCGTACGACCGGACAGAGCCGTACGACCGAGCGGAGCCGTACGAGCAGCCGGAGCCCTACGACCGGAGCGACGCGTACGCCCGCACGGAGGCCTACGACCACGCGGACGCGGACACGGACAGCCGGAGCGACGCGTACGACCGTACCGACACATACGACCGCACCGACGCCGACGCCTGGCTGAGTTCGGGCGACTGGTCGGAGGCCGACGCACGGTCGGAGTCCAGCGCACAGCCGGAGTCCGACGCACGAGGGGACGGCGACCGCTGGTGACGAGCACCACGCATTCTCCCTTGCCGGGGCCGGGCGGACCGGGTCCGGACAAGCTCGCGTTCACGCTGCCGTCGGGGCGGCGGCGCGTCACCCCGGTCCGGGTCGGCCGGGAGTTCCGACGGGAGCGGCCGTTGCCCCAGCTGATCCGCAAGGCCGTACTGGACGACGACGGCCAGCAGTGCGTGCAGGTACGCCTGAGCGCGCGGGACTCGGCGAACCCGGCGGCACGCGCCCTGCTGGACATCGAGGCGGGCACCACCCTGCAGCTCAACCAGGCGCTGGGAGACACCGACTACGCGCCGCTGTTCCCGAGGATCATCGGCTACGAGCTGGACGCGGCAGAGCCGTTCCTGCTGTACGACCCGCCGCGCGGCACGGCCGTCACCCGGATCCAGGTGATGGGAGCCGCCGACCAGGGCGTCTTCACCCGGGACCTGATGCTGGCGCTGTGTCTGCTGGAGCGGCGGGGCCTGCTGCCGCGCGGTGTCTCGCCGGCCACCGTGCGCTGGGACGGCGCCCGGGTCCAGCTCTGGGGGCTGGAGTCGGTGACCGGCATCGGACGGCCGAGGCGCCCATGGGGCGCGGCGCCCTTCTGCCCACCCGAGCAGCGCGACGGCGAGGGGCTCGCGGACCCCAGGGACGCGGTGTGGAGCGCGGCCCAGCTGCTCTACCGGCTGGCGACCGGCAGGCTCGGCCCCGCCGACCGCCCGCCGCCCGACCTCGGCGAACACCGCATGCTCGACCAGATGGTGCGCGACGCCTTCGCCCCGAGGGCGGCCGACCGGCCGACGCCCGCCCAGGTGCTCGACCTCATGGCACCGGGCACCGCCCGCCGGGTCCGGCTGGCCGTACCGCCCGACGAGACGCGCCCGCACCACGACGCCTTCGAGGAGGCGCTGCAGCTCAAACGCCAGGCACCGGCCTCCCGGACCGGCAGGACGCCGGGGGCCGAAACGGCCAACGGCGAGGTGCTCTGCCCGTACTGCCTGGAGACCATCCGGCTCGACCTCACGAAGCTGTTCGTCACCGACAGCCGGATGCAGTACCAGCCGCTGGACCTCAAGGGCATCAACAACCCCGTACGGCGCACGGACGTCATGCGCGGCGCCGTCCAGAAGTGCACCGCGGACCCGGAGTTCCCCGCGCACTACATCGCCGTGCCCTATCTGACGCACGGCCGCCCGCTGACCGTCGCGATGGTCGGCCAGTCCTCCACCGGCAAGAGCCATCTGCTGACCCAGATGATCGCGGCGATCACCGACGGCGGTCTCGAACCGTTCGGCCTGAAGTGGCAGTCCGTCAATCCGGAGCAGCACGCCCGGTTCGTACGGGACCGGGTGCAGCCCTTGCGCAACGGCAAGGTCCTGGACCACACCGCGGCGCTGGGCATGGACGACTTCGCCCGCTTCGTGGAGTCCCTGCTGATCACCGACGCCCGGGGTCAGGTGCGCCCGGTCGCCTTCTTCGACCTCGGCGGCGAGGACCTCGTACGGACCGACGCGGCGCTGCGGTTCCTGCTCGGCGTCGACGCCCTGGTCTTCGTGGTCGACCCGGCGCTGGCCCTGCCGCTGCCGCAGCTGGACCACGCCCGGCAGCGCTGGGGCGTGGAGGTGAACCGGGACGGCGACCTGGCGTTCGGCACGGTGCTGGACCGGCTGCCGAAGAGCGGCGGGTATCTGGACGTGCCGGCCGCGATGGTGCTCGGCAAGGCCGACCTGCTGCGCTTCCAGCCGCCCGTGGACCGCTGGCTGACCCGGCCGCCGGCCACCTCGCTGGACCCCGAGCTGATGCGCGAGGAGAGCCGGGACGTGTACGGGCTGCTGCGCCGGCACGCGGGCCAGGCGTGGCTGCGTCCCTTCGACGCGGTCCGCCGCTGCACCCTGCACATCGCGTCCGCCACCGGCGGCCAGGAGGACCAGGGCCGGTATCCGGCCGGGGCCGGGCCCCGACGGGTGCTGGAGCCGCTGCTGTCGCTGCTCGCCATGCACGGCATGGTCCAAGTGCGGGGCGGCGCCGATGCGTTGGCGATCGGAGAGGCGCCCGCGCTGGAGGCGGTGCCGTGGGAAGAGGTCGAGCGGGGCGGGGACGCCGGGCGGTTCGAGCGGGCCGCCGGGCCCGAGGAGCCCGAGGAATCCGAAGGAGGGGAACTTCAGTGAACGACTTCCAGGGCCGGGGCCCGGTGCACCAGGTCGTCTTCCGCTGGGACGGCAACCAGGGCCGCCAGGACACCGGCATGCACGCCGTCGCCCACTCCTGCGAGGCCGGGCGCGCCGAGGAACTGGGCCGGGATCTGGGCTCGTTGCTGTGGGTGTCCGGCGCGGCGGCCGCCCGCCCGAGCGTCGTACGCACGCTGTCCCGTGACGGCGACGTCCTGCTCGTCCAGCGCCGGCCCACGAAGGACCGGGGCGGCCGGCCC
The DNA here is from genome assembly GCF_042740355.1 of Streptomyces sp. NPDC059010. Lineage (NCBI taxonomy): Bacteria > Bacillati > Actinomycetota > Actinomycetes > Kitasatosporales > Streptomycetaceae > Streptomyces > Streptomyces sp. NPDC059010. Next base: position 58,709 of record NZ_JBHYJA010000033.1, on the reverse strand, counting down.
AGCACGGTCAGCCATGTGCTGGTCGGGGACCACGACACCCTGACGCCGGGGCGGTGCCTCACCCTCGCGTACGGCGGCTGGCGCGGGCAGGGCGAGGTCGAGCAGGCGTCCGGAGGGCTGCCCGAGTTCGACCGCGCGGAACTCGAAAGGGCGGCGTGGAAGCGGCGGCCGGAGATGCTGGAGCGGCTGCCGGAGGTCCAGCACGCGCTGATCCTGGCCACGGCGGAGCTGCTGCGCGATCCACGGCAGCGGGTGTCCCTCCTGCTGGAGGAGAAGACACCGCGTGACTGGCCGACGCCGGACCTGGTTCCGGTGGCCTATCTCGGGCTGGTCCTGATCTTCGGGCCATGGCTGAGGAAGCGGTGGACCTTCGCCACGTACGACACGGTGGACGGCCATCCCCTGCGGCTGATGTCCGTCCCACGCTGGGAGGCGGACTCGGGTGAGTCCGGCCCGCTGGCCCGGATCAGGGGCCGCGCGGAGGCGCACCACGGGTTCGAGCAGAAGGCCGCGTTTCAGCTGGTGACGCACCTCCTCTCGCACCCGGAGGCCGACCCGGGCGTACCGCAGCTGGTCGACAAGCTCCCCGAGGGCGCGGCCATGGACTGGGGGCGGCGCAGCGACCTGCTCAAGCAGATCCTCGGCGCGGGCCCCGCCTCCGGCCCGAGGACCACGCCCCGCCGGCCGGACCCGACGCCACCTTCCGTGCCCGCACCTCCCGCGCCCCCACCGCCCGCGAACGGCCACGACCCCCATGCCCTCCACCGGGACCTGCTCGGCAACGTTCATGGTGACGGCATGCAGCGCGGTTACCTGATCGCGCGGCTGGAAGAGCAGAGCGACGAGGTGCTCCTGCACGAGCTGACCTTCGGCGAACAACTGCCTCCGGACTCCCTCGACTTGCTGCTGAGGGAGCTGGGCAGGCCCGACCGGGTGCAGGTACGTCATCCCGGGATGCGGCACGAGCTGTGCACGGAGGTGCTCCTGAACGGCCTGTACTTCAACCTCCAGGAGCCGAGCCCGGAACACGTGTCGGAGGTCGACCGGGCGGCCGGCCTCTTCACGTGGGCCGTCGCCCCGTATGTCCGGGATCCGCGCCATCAGCCCCATCTGGCGCAGGTACTGCACCTGGTGGGCCTCAGCCCCCTGCCCACCGATGCCGACTGGCTCCGGAAGAGCATCCTCCGACCGGCGAACGGCCAGGTCCCCGACCTGCCGCCGGAGCTGTGGCGCCAGCTGGTGGAGGACAAGATGAGCCAGAACGGCACACAGCTGCCCGCGGCGCCCCCGCCACTCCCCCAGCAACCGCTCGCGGAGCCATCGCTCCCCCCGCCGTCGCTCCCGCCGCCCCCACCGCCGTCGGTCTTCAAGCCGTTGGCCTCGCAGTCACCGGTCCCACAGCAGACGGTCTTCGCATCGGAATCGTCCACCCTCACGGGCAAGCTCTCCGACCTGGCCAACAGGTATCCGGGCCGCGTACTCGGGTCCGTCGCCCTCCTCTTCGTCGTCGTGTTCGTCGCGCTGTGGGCGTTCAGCTGACGGAGAGCCGCTTTCTCAGTCCCCGCGCGGCTCCCGTACGACGGCCACATCCCCGGCCGGGACCGTCACCGAGCCGTTCGCCGGCTTGCCGGTGAGCAGTTCGGTGGCGTCGGCCGGGACGGCCACCTCGGCGTCCCGGTCCGAGTGGTTGATGACGAAGAGGAAGTCGGCGTCGGCGCCCCGGCGCAGCGCCGCCTCGACGCCCTCGGGAGTCGCACGGACCGGCTCCACGCCCGCCTCCGCCCGGATGCGGTCCAGCAACCCGCCCAGGGTCGCCGGATCCGGCTGCGTGGCGAGATACCAAGTCGTGCCCTCACCATGGGAGGTGCGCGTCACCGCAGGTCCACCGGCCAACGGCCCGGTCGCGTACGACTCCACCGCCTCGGCGCCGGTCAGCCGCACGCGCTCCGACCACAGCACCCCCGTACCGCCCCCGTCGAGCCCCACGGACTCGCCCGGCAGCAGCGGGAACAGCTCGTCCGTCGTGACACCGAGCGCTTCCCGGAACGCGCCGGGGTAACCGCCCAGCCGCACATGGCAGTTCTCGTCGACGGCCCCGCTGTGGAAGCCGACGGCCAGGGTGCCGCCCCGCTCGGCGAAGGCGGTCAGGTTCCTGGCACCCGCGTCGTCCACCAGGTACAGGCTCGGCGCCAGGACCAGCCGGTACCCCGACAGATCCGCGTCCGGCCGTACGAAGTCCACCGCCACGCCCGACCGCCACAGCGGCTCGTACCAGGCGCGGACCAGGTCCTGGAAGCGCAGTTCGGCGCTCGGCTGCGAGGGGAGTTCCATCGCCCAGCGGGAGTTCCAGTCCCAGACGATCGCCACCTCGGCCGTGCCGACGCTGCCGCGCACCTCCGCGAGCGCCTTCAGATCGGCGCCGAGCCGGACCACGTCCCGCCAGATCCGGCTGTCGGTACCGGCGTGCGGCAGCATCGCCGAGTGCCACTGCTCGGCACCCGCCTTGGCGGCCCGCCACTGGAAGTAGGCGATGCCGTCCGCGCCGCGCGCCACATGGGCCAGTGCGTTCCGCCGCAGCTCACCGGGGCCCTTCGCCCGGTTCACCGGCTGCCAGTTCACCGCGCCCGTCGAGTGCTCCATCAGCAGCCACGGACCGCCCGCCAGCGAGCGGACCAGATCGCCGCTGAGCGCGACGTCGATCTCGGACTCGGGGTCGGCGGACTGGAGATAGTGGTCGTTGGAGACGAGGTCCAGCTTCGGGGCCCAGCGCCAGTAGTCCAGGGCGTCGAAGTTGTACATCACCATGAAGTTGGTGGTGGCGGGGACGGCCGGGGCCGCCTCCAGCAGCACCTGCCGCTCCGCCTCGTACAGCGAGAGCAGCTCGTCGCTGCAGAAGCGGCGCCAGTCCAGCTGGTGGGTGGGATTCGGTACGGCGCCGGTGGGGCGGGGCGGGATGATCTCGTCCCAGTCGTAGTACCACTGGCTCCAGAAGCGGGTGCCCCAGGCGTCGTTCAGCGCCGCCAGGTCGTCGCCGTACCGGGCCCGCAACCAGCGTCGGAAGGCCGCCGCGCTCTCGTCGCAGTAGCACTCGGCGTTGTGGCAGCCGTACTCGTTGTGGACGTGCCACATAGCCAGCGCCGGATGGTCCGCGTACCGCCGGGCGATCTCCCCCGCCATCCGCAGGGCCGCCTCCCGGTACGCCGGGCTGCTCGGACAGAACGTCTGACGGCTGCCGTACGACAGCCCTCTGCCGTCCTTGTCCACGGGCAGCGCCTCGGGGTGGACGCGGAAGAACCACGCCGGGGGCGCGGCCGTCGGGGTCGCGAGGTCGGCCGCGATGCCGTTGGCGTGCAGCAGGCCGAGGACGCGGTCGAGGAGCGAGAAGTCGTACTCGCCCTCCTTCGGCTCCAGCAGGGCCCAGGAGAAGATGCCGACGCTGACCATGGTGACCCCGGCCTCGCGCATCAGGCGCATGTCCTCGGCCCAGACCTCCTCGGGCCACTGCTCGGGGTTGTAGTCACCGCCGTAGGCGATGCCGGGGCCGGACAGTTCGCGCTTCACCGGGCGGCTCCCCCGAGCAGGCGGACCGTGGTCGCCACGCCCCACTCGTCCAGTGACAGCAGGCGGTCGCTGGACGCCATCAGACCGCCCGTCGCCTCCACATGCGCGGCCCAGCGCTCCCGGGTCTCCACGGCCGGGCGGGCCATCAGGCAGTCCGGGTCGTTGACCCAGAGGCGGCCGTGCTGCCACTGGCGGCCGACGCCCGTGAACTCGGCCGGGTCCTGCCCGGGCTGGCTGTAGTCATCGGCCTCGGGGCGGCGGTGCGGAGCCGTGTCGGGGCTGACCCGCATCGCGTCGAACAGGCCGACGGAGGGCAGGATCGGCGCACCGCAGCCCAGCAGGTACGCGTCCTCGCCGATCGCCTCCCGGATGAGCCGGACGCCGTTCCGGTACGCCGTCAGCGCGTCCACGTCCGCGTCGTGCCGTACGCCGTCCAGGGCGCCCGCGTAGAGGAAGTCGACCTTGAAGTAGTCGTAGCCCTCGGCGCGCAGCGTCCGGAAGACCTCCGTCAGATATGCCGCCGCCTCGGGGTGCGTGGTGTCCAGGACGCGCAGGTCGTGGCCCCAGTTGCGGCCGCCGTGCGTGAAGCCGCCGTCCTCGTCCCGGACCAGCCACTCGGGGTGCTCGGCGGCCAGGTCGCTCGCCGGGTCGACCAGGAAGGGGGCCGTCCAGATGCCGGCGCGGCGGCCCCGGGCGCGGATGGTGTCCGCGATGCCGGCGCGGGAGCGGAAGCGGCCGGAGAGGGTGAGCCAGTCGCCGAGGGCCTTCTGGTAGCCGTCGTCGATCTGGACGACGTCGATGGGCAGGTCGAGGGTCTCCATCGCACGGAGGTTCTCGTGGATGTCGTCCTCGGTGACGGCGGTGAAGTACTCGTACCAGGAGCACCAGACGGTGGGGGCCGGGCGGGGAGCGGGCAGTTGGAGGCTGTCGGCCCAGTCGCCCAGCACCGACTGGATGCCGGTCCCCGTCCACTCTTTCACCGGGCCGTCGGCGCTGACCTCGGCGACGGCGTCGTCGTCCGCCATGACCAGCCTGATGGACGGGACCTCGCTGAGCGGATCCGTCGCCGCCCACAGCCGGACCGGCGATCCGTCACCGGGGTCGAGCGCCAGCAGGCCCTCGCCCTGGAAGGTGCCCTCGGGGACGGTGACGCCGGGCCGGTAACAGACCGTCGCCCAGTTGGAGTTGGTCGGGCGGTACGGCCGGTCGCCGAGGGCGTAGGCGCCGCTCGGGCTCCAGGACTGCCAGCCCTCCTCGTGGACACGGGCCTTGCGGGGGTCCACGGGCACGGAGGCTACGGGGGTGAAGGGGTGGTGCACAGGTATTTCTCTTTCAAAACGGGGCGCGGATCAGCCCTTGTTGGCGCCGAGCGTCAGGCCGCTGACGAACTGCCGTTGCAGCACGAAGTAGACGATCAGGGTGGGGATCGCGGTGAGCAGGGCGCCGGCGGCGACGAGGTTGGGGTCGGTGAAGTAGGCGCCGGTGAGGTTGTTCAGGGCTGAGGTGATCGGCATGTTCTCGCCGGTGGAGATCAGCACGAGGGCCCAGAAGAAGTCGTTGTAGATCCAGATGGAGAGCAGGGTGGCCAGGGCGGCCATCGCCGGGCGGCACAGCGGGAGCACGATCTGCCAGTACTGCCGCCAGACGGAGGCCCCGTCGACGAGGGCGGCCTCGGTCAGTTCGTGCGGCAGGGTGCGCATGTAGTTGCTGAGCACGAAGGCGCAGAACCCGGACTGGAACGCGACGTGGATGAGGACGAGGCCGAGGGCGGAGTCGTAGAGCTTGCCGCTCATGGTGATGCCGGGCAGGTCGACCAGCAGGTACAGCCGGTACAGGGGGGTGATGATGACCTGCTGCGGCAGCAGGTTGCCGGCCGTGAACACCAGCAGCAGGGCGAGGTTGAGGCGGAAGTCGAAGCGGCTGACGTAGAAGGCGACCATGGAGGACAGGAACAGCGTCAACAGCACCGCCGGCACGGCGATGATCATGGTGTTGACGAAGTAGTGGCTCATGTCCGACTGCTGATACGCGTTGGTGAAGTTGTCGAAGTTCAGCGTGTCCGGCCAGGACACGTATCCCTTCTCACTCGTCTCGCTGTAGGGGCGCATCGCCGAGTACAGCGCCCACAGCAGCGGGCCGAGCCAGGCCAGCGCCATGCTCGCCAGGAAGAGGTGCAGCAGGATCCTGCCGGGGCGGACGGGGGCGCGCTTCTTCAGCGCGACGGTGCCGGTGCTCATGCGCGCCGCTCCTTGCGGAAGGTGGCCACCAGGTAGGGGATGATCACGACGAGGGAGATCAGCAGCAGCACGACCGCGATCGCGGAGCCGTATCCGATGCGGCTGGACTCGCCGATGATGTTGTTGGTGACCAGGATCGAGAGCAGCTCGGTGCCCTGGGCGCCCTTGTTGAAGACGAAGACCAGGTCGAAGGCGCGCAGGGCCTCGATGATGGTGACGACCAGGACGACGGTGTTGGTGGGGCGCAGGGTCGGGAAGATGACGTTCTTGAACGTCTGCCACTCGCTCGCCCCGTCCAGCGCGGACGCCTCCCGCAGCGAGGGGTCGACGCCCTTCAGCCCGGCCAGGTACAGGATCATCATGTAGCCGGTGTGCCGCCAGGACGCGGCGACGAGGATCGCCCAGAGGTTCAGGTCCGGGTCGCCGATCCAGTCGATGTACTTGCCCGGTTCGTTGGCGCCGATGATGCTGTTGATCAGGCCGGTGTCGGGGTTGTAGATGAGCTGCCAGACGAAGCCGATGACCGCCATGGACATCACGACGGGCAGGAAGAACGCGGTCTGGTACACCCGGCTGAACCGGATCTTCTTGTCCAGCTGCACGGCCAGGAACAGGCCCAGCGGGGTCGGGATCACGATGAGCACGGCGAACCAGATGACGTTGTGCTCGACGGCGGGCCAGAACTGTGGGTTGTTGCTGAACAGCTCCTTGAAGTTCTCCAGCCCGACCCACTTGATGGAGTCGAAGCCGATGCCGTCCCAGGTGGTGAAGGCCAGCGCGATGGAGGCGAGGGCCGTCACCCACACGAGGGCGATGTGCAGGACGGTCGGCAGACCCGCCATCAGACCGAGGGTGAGCCGGTCGCGGCGGGTCAGCAGACGGCGGTGCCCGTGAGGCACCTTCTCGGTGTGCTGAGCGGGGGCAGCACCCGAAGGCGGCGCGCTGGCCGCCTCCGGGTTCTCCTTGGTGGTGTCGGTAGCCATGTGATCAGCCCGACGCGAAGATCGTCTTCTTCTGGCGCTCGATCGAGGACAGCAGACTGTCGATCCCCTTGGGGTCACGAACGAACTTCTGGAGCGCGGGCTGCATCACCGTGGAGGTGAAGTCCGGGCGGCTGTCGCGGTCCATGAACTGGGTCAGGGACTTGGCGCCCGAGATCATGTCGTACGCCTTCTTCTGAATGGCGGTGTACGACGAGGTGTCGGCCTTGGTGGAGGCGTGGACGACGCTGGGATCGGACTTGAGGTAGATGTCCTCGGCGTCCGGGGTGCCCAGGTACTGCAGCAGCTTGACGGCCTCGGCCTTGTTCTTCGGGCTCTTGCTCATCATGAAGCCGTCGGTCGGCGCCTCGACGGTGTCCTGCCCGAACTGCGGGTCGATCTCCGGGAAGGCGAAGAAGTCCAGGTCGTCCAGATCGGCCTTGTCGGTGAACTGCTGGGCCACGAAGGTGCCGAGCAGATACATGCCGGCCTTCTTGGAGGCCAGGGTCTGCGCCGCGTCCTGCCAGGTGCGGCCGACGGCGCCCTCCTGGTGGTAGGGGAGGATCTCGGCCCACAGGTCGAAGGCCTTGCGCACCTTGGCGTCGGTCCAGGAGGCCTTGCCCGCCATCAGCTCGACGTGGAAGTCGTAGCCGTTCTGGCGGAAGTTGATCTGGTCGAAGGTGCCGAGCGCGGGCCAGGCGTCCTTGTCACCGAAGGCGATGGGCACCAGCCCGTCCTTCTTCATCTGCTTGCACAGGGCCACGAAGTCGTCCCACTTGGTGGGAACCTCGTACCCCTTCTCCTTGAAGACGCTCTTCCGGTAGAAGATCGCCCAGGGGTAGGTGTAGAGCGGCACGAAGTAGTACTTCCCGTCCTCGCCCTTGCTGAGCTTGTGCATCGCCTCGGGGAAGTTGGCCCCGATGGTCTTCCACACATCGTCGATCGGCGTCGCGAGCCCCTTGGCCGCGAAGAACTGCATCCGGTAGCCGGCGAACCAGGTGAACACGTCGTCCGGCGTGCCCTGGAGGTAGGAGTTGATCTGCTCCTGGAAGGTGTTGGAGTCCTTGGTGTTCACGTCGACCGTGATGCCGGACTTCTTCTGGTAGGCCGCGTAGATGTCCGCGAACGCCTTCTTCGGCACCGGGTCGGACGCCTTGGAGCCGAGGGTGACGGTCTTCGGGTCACTCGCCGCCCCGCTGCCACCGCAGGCACTGAGCAGCGGAATACCTGCGCCGAGCAGGGCGGCACCTCCCATGCCGCGCAGCAGGGTGCGGCGGCCGGGTGAGGGGAGGGAGAGACCGGAGGGGGTGAGGTCGCGCATCTACGGCTCCTGAGGGCAAGGTTCGATCATGAGGGTGTGCTCGCCGAAGTCCGTCGTAACCGATCAGAAATCAACTTGACCGAACACGGTGGCGCAATAACAGCCGTATGTCAGGTCATACGTCAAGAGATGTCCGTCGCCGTTTTGGAAACGTGACCGACATCTCGAACCGTTGTTGAACCGCCCTGCGGCAGGACTGCGGGCCGGCGCTAGCGCACGACGACGGTCCTGGTTTCGCTCACCTGGTCGACGTCCGAGGTCCGCACGGTCACCTTCATCTCCCACTTCCCGGCGATGGGGAGGTTGAGGAAGCTGTTGGCCCAGTAGCCGCCCTTGTCCGTGAGTTCGGCGTCGAGGGGGCCGATGTCCTTGCCCGGGTGAGTGAAGGAGATACGCAGCTCCGGGACGACGGAGACACCGCCGTCGGGGCCGAAGACGAGGGCCTCGATCGAGTTGTCGCCGACCCGGCCCGGGTCGAGGGTGATCTGCACCTTGCCGCGACCGCCGGGGGTTCCGACGTCGAAGGGCACATTGGTGACGGACGCCCCCACCACGGCAGGCCCCTGCGCCACCGCCTCGGCCTGCGCCCGGCCGGGGAGGGTGCTGGTGAGGATCGTGGTGACGGCGAGGACCACGGCACCGACGACGACCTCGGCGAGGACGGAGCGGCGGAGGGCTCGGCGGTGGGCGGGGTCGGGGGCGGAGGGGTCGGGGGCGGAGGGATCGAGACCCGTGGGCTCGCGGCCCTCGGAGGCGGGCCCCACAGAGGCGGACGGCTCCGATGTGTCGCCGGGCGACTCGGGCAGGGACGGTCCCCCGACCGCCTCGGGGACCTTCTCCCGTACGGCTTTCTCCGACTCCCGTACGGCTTTCTCCGACACGGCGTTCTTCGCTGCAACCGTCTCCGCGCCGACCGTCGCCAGTCGCGCCGTCCAGCGCCGGGAGGCGGCCGCGGCGGTCAGGAGCAAGAGGACTCCGGCCAGCTTGAGGAGCAGGAGCCTGCCGTACGTCGTGCCGGTGAGCGCGTCCCAGGAGCCGAGGGCGCGCCAGGACTGGTAGACGCCGGTGACGGCCAGGACGGTCACGGAAGCGAACGCGAGGCGCGAGAAGCGGGTGACGGCGGCCGGTGTCAGATGGGCTCGGTACAGGGTGACGAGCAGGGCCGCGAGCCCGCCCAGCCAGACCGCGGTGGCGAGCAGGTGCAGCGCGGCGGACGCCATGGCGACCGGCACCTGGATACCCGCGGAGGCGTGCTCCCCGGCGGCCCAGGTGACGGCGAGGCCCGCGGCGAGGGCGGCGCCGGACCAGCCGTAGGGCTTGCGCTGCCTGGCCAGCCGTACGAGATAGACGGCGGCCACGAGCAGCAGGGCGAGACGTGCCAGCAGGATCAGGCCGGGCCGACTGGTGAGGGTGCGGGTGAGGGACTCGGCGCTGAAGGCCGCGAGCGGCCCCTCGCCACTCTCGTACGGCCCACGCAGCACCAGCAGGGCAAGGGTGGCGGCGAGAAGCGTCCACCAACCCGACCTGAGCAGCCTGGCGAGCACCGGGGCGTCGGGCGGGCGGCAGACGGCCATGAAGGTCGCGGTGCCGATGAGCAGGGCGGCGGCGAGGTAGGCCAGATAGCGGGCGAGGTTGTAGAGGCTCTTGGTGGCCGGGTCCTCGGTGGGCCCGGTGTCGACGATGGCCGTGGTCACGGAGGCCTTGCCGACGGAGAAGGTGAACGCCCCGGACACCGGGTGACTGTCGGCCGAAACGACCCGCCAGGCGACGGTGTACGTACCTTCGGCCAGCTTGGCGGGCAGCGTGACGCGGGCGGTGTCGGCGCCGTTCGAGGCGTGCTGCGGCTCACCCACGCGCAGGCGACGCCCATCGGGATCCAGGACGCGGAAGGAGTCGTCGAGCAGACCGACGGACTCCGTGAAGGTCAGGGTGAGGTGGCGGGGGGCCGACTTGAGGACGGCTCCGTCCTCGGGGTCGGTGCCGCGGAGGGCCGCGTGGGCCGACGCTGGTCCCGTACCGCCGAGGAGGAACAGGACCAGCAGGGTGCCCAGCAGCACCAGCCGTTGAAGTCCGCGTCGCCCTCGACGCCCTGGCCGTCCGCCATCACACCTCACGCCGCTTCTCCGTCGTCGGTCCGTGCCGCCTCGCAGTTACGTACGGATGCGAAGGGTTCCACGCTCACCGACTCACCCGCTCATCTCGAACCAGAGCAGCTTGCCGGAACGACGGTCGAAGGTGCCGGCGCCGGTGGAGCCGAGGGAGCCGAGGGACATGCCGCCCCAGCAGTCGGCGTATTCCTGTACGAGGCGTAGGCCGCGACCACCGTCGGCGTCCGGCCGGGCGAGCGGGACATGGTCGTGGGGTGGTCGGCCGAAGGGTGCGGGAACGCGGGGGTGACTGTCCCAGAGCCCGACGCGCAGACGTCCGTCGGCCAGGGCGGTGAGGCGCAGCGATGCGGGGCCGTTGGTGTGCAGGTAGGTATTCGTCACCATCTCCGAGGTCAACAGCTCAACGGCGTCGAGCACTTCGGCCCGGCCGTGGCTGGCGAGCACCGACCGTACGGTCATACGTGCGACCCGTGCCGCTCGGGGGTCGTGGGGGAGGCGGAGGGCGTACGCCCAGGTGTGGGGCGGGGATACGGTGCGCATGGAGCCTCCGGGAGTCTCGCAAGGAAGGGGGGCGTGGGGTCGCTCAACTGCCGTGCCGGGCGGTGGCATTGCCTGGGTTGGTGCGCTTCCGGCTTATGGGCGGGGGAGTTGGGCGGTGCGGGTATTAACGTAGAACCTTGATGGGAGATAAATCTTCCGAAGTTGGAAGATCGACCTTCCTTTCCCTCGTGTGGGTTACCAGAGCGCCGCGTCGCGGCTCGGAAGGAGGTGCCTTGCCACCCACCAACAACCCCACCCTGCGCCAACGGCGTCTCGGCGCCGAACTGCGCAAACTCCGTGAGCGTGCCGGGTTCACCGTCACCGAGGCCGCCGCACAACTGGGTGTCAACCAGGGGCGCGTCAGCATGATCGAAACCGGCCGGAGTGCGCTCAGCGCCGACCGGGTCCGAGTGGTGGCGTCGGCCTACGACTGCTCGGACGAGGCGCTGATCGACGCCTTGGCGGCGATGACCGGACGCCGGACACGCGGCTGGTGGGAGGAGTACCGCGAGCACCTGCCCGCCGCGCTCGTCGACCTGGCCGAACTCGAACATCACGCCGCAGGCCTGCGCGTTGCCCTGGCGATGCACATCCCGGCGCTGCTACAGACGACGGACCACGCCCGCGCCCTCTTCCGTGCCGTGGTGCCGCCCATGCGGCAGTACGAGATCGAGCACCGTCTCACCCACCGCATCAAACGACAGGGCATCCTGCACGGGGAGAACCCGCGCCCCTATTCGGCGATCATCCACGAGTCGGCTCTGCGGATGGGCTTCGGCGGCCCTGCCGTGAAGCGCGGGCAGCTCATGCATCTGCTCGACATGAGCGAGATGCCAGGCGTCACCGTCCAGGTGATCCCCTTCGACACGGAGTACTACCCGAGCACAGGCCAGTCCTTCGACTACGTCGAGGGCCCAGTCCAACAACTCGACACCGTGCAGCTCGACACCCACCACGGCGGCTGCGGTTTCCTCGACGCGGAGGCACAGTTGAGCAAGTACCGTGCCGTGCTCGACCACATGGAGTCCTGCGCCCTCGGCCCCTCCGAGTCGCGCGACTTCATCCAGAGCCTCACCCAGGACACCTGAGAGAGAACCGACCGTGCAGACCCTCCACTGGCAGAAGTCCACTTACAGCGGCGACAGCTCGAACTGCGTCGAGATAGCCACCACCCCGACCACCATCCACATCCGCGACTCCAAAAACCCGACCGGCCACCACCTCACCCTCTGCCCCACCGCATGGGCAGGCTTCCTTTCACACGCGATGGACGCGAAGCAGTAACGGCAGACGCGGAACACCCCTGTCACGTCAGGGACGCCACCGCATCCGCTATCAGGGAACGCGCTGCCGCTCCCCGCACAGCCCCCTGTGACAGCCGTTCAAAGGCCCGGGCGTACAGCTCGACCTGGCTGGGCTCCGTAAGCGCGGAAGCGGCATCCAACGTGTCCGCATGCACCCTGATGTCGTCGAAGATGGTGAAAGTGGGCATGGGCCACACGGCCCGTTGAGCCGAAAACGGGACGATACCCACGGCAACGTTCTGGAGATCCATGACCCCCAGCAGGTGACCAAGCTGCGCCGCCATGGTCTCGGCGCTGCACAGCCGGTACCGCAACACCGACTCCTCCAGCACGAACAAGAAGCGTCTGGAGCCATCACTCAACACCGCGTTACGCCTCATGCGGGCCGTCACCGCGTCCGTCACGTCGTCCGGGGTTCCCCGGAATTCCGCGATGGATGACAAGAGGGCAGTGGCGTATCCGGTTGTCTGGAGGAAACCGGGAATCACGTCAGAGACGTAGACGCGGAACATCTTGGTTTGCTGGTACAGGTCGACCACGGACTCTTGCAGGTGGCGCAGACCGCTCCGCTGGAGTCGTCGCCACTGCACATGAGCATCAGCAGACTGCCTGTTTGCCGCGATCAAATCGGGGACTTGGTCCTCAGCGACGCAGGCCCGGCACCACGCTTTGATGTCCGCGTCAGAGGGAGGCGTCTTGGCGTTCTCGATCCGGGACGACTTCGACTCAGACCAGCCGCATCTGACAGCCAGCTCCCGCCCGGTGATCCCGGCGTCGTTCCGAATCTCACGCAGACGGTCGGCGAGATTCTCGCGAGCCTTCTGGACACGTGAAGAGGGATGCGGGGGCATGGAGCCGGCCTTCGTCAGATCTCGTACAGGTGGTGCGGGATCGCTCGCTCCCAGACCGTCTCGAAGGCAGTGGAGCACAGCTTCACGGCCTCGGGATCTGCCGTGATCTCGTCCTCGACCACCACTCCGTCACCGGAGAAATGGTGCACCCGGAGCAGCCCGCCGTCGAACAGCCAGAAGTCGTTTCCCGGCAGGGGGATGCTTGTGGCCCGTCGCCGGGGCAGCCACCGGACCTCCTCGCCCGCCGTGATGTTGGCGTGAGTGACGTAGTGCTCCCAGCGGATGTACTCCGACACGGGCTCGGAGACCACCCGAGCCCGGCGGACCGTTACGCCCCGGGCCAAGGCGTCCGCGATCAGCTGATGGAAGGGATGCCACCAGGCTTCCCGTTTCTCCCAGTTGATGCGCTCGCCCCGCTTCCACGCCTCGAACCGGTCCGTCGAGGCGTAGGAGTCGCGCAGCTCCAGGTGGACGGCGGACCGCTCACACCGGCCAAGCAGATCAGCGAAGCTGGGCGCGCTCGACGGCATCACACGCCTCCCTGATCATCGGGATCATCCGGGCCGGAATCCTGACGATGGCTTCACTCTCTGGCACAGGGCCGTTCGCGGGGCTGTTCTCCTCGCACTCCGTCTGAGTCTCGGTGCTCGGCCTCCACCCCTGCAACAAGATCTCCTGAGCTTCCGCGTCCGCCCACACGGTGGGGCAGTGGTCCAAGTCGGTGTCGGGGTCGATTCCCACGAACTCTACGGCCATGGCCGGCTCCCTCGTTCGGGTGCTTGCTCGGGCTTGCATCAACGTCATTGAACTCCCTGGATGGCAGCAGAAGCACTGCCGCAAAGCGAATTGACGTGCAAGCTCACGCAAGTCTGTAGAGCCCCGAACACACCGACTCCTAGCGTCGTGGCATCGCGCAGATGAACCGGGGAGAAGCAATGCCACACAAGCCGCAGGACTACCACCTGACCGAGCTACTGCCCGAGCCCTCCGCCGTGCCGGGATGCTCGGACTGCCTGTCCCTATCGGTCAGCAGGGAGAACGCACGCTCCGAAGGCAACTACAGCGGCGTATCCGACGCGAACGTTGAGCTGCGGCAACACCAGGCAGAGACCCACGCCTAGTGAGCACAGAAACCAACGCGCACCTCTTCGCCGGGCGCCCCTTGAGCGTCGCAACCGCTGAAGCGGGCCTCATTCCCACGAACTCCCGCCCGACCCGGGCGGCGGCGGTCAGGCATGGCCGCGATCAGGTCAGTTGAGCAGGAAGGTGCAGTAAATGCTGGACGGAAGCGACCTGTACACGCCCCGGATCGGCGTATCGACCCGGCGCGCTTCGGCCTGCCCGTCTGATCCTCCTCCCCCCACCAGTCGGGTCGGACCCATTCCCCGCCCCCGCTTCCGGCCCGACTGGCAATGCCCGGACGGGAACGACTGGTGCACCACCACGGCTACGTATGGACCGGCCCCAAAGAACGCTTCGACAACGAGGCCCTACGGCGACCCCCACATCCTCGGCCCCCACCCCCACCGTCCCCCAACGACCCCACAGGGGAACGCCTGCTCCAGCGCTACCGGGAGGTGGCGGCAGAGTTCCCGACGTCCGAGCTGCCGCCGCTGGAGACGGCGTACTGGCTGATCAAGCCGCGCTCGCTCGTGCGCGGCACCTGGGACGAGGCGAAGGAAGCGGCAGCCTGGCTCGGGGAGCGGCTGGCCGAGTACGCGCATCGGTTCTCGGACCGGCATCACCGGGACACCGGTCGCCTGAGCCGACTGGTCGACTCCGCCGCCGCACGCCTCACCACGGGAGCCGACGTGTCGTACGGCTTCTACCTCGAACGCCCCGCCTACCTCTCACTGGCCGTGGTGACATGCTCCCCGAACCGCTCGACACCCACCCTGCCGTGCCCCCTCGGATGACAACGCTCTCATCCATGTGCATGTCCATGCCCATCTCCGTGTCCTTGCCCTTAACCTTGCCTCACCTATCGACTTTCGATAGATTCTCATCGTGATTCGATTGAAGGGTGGGCCATGGGAAAGCTGACAGTGCGTGCGCTGCGCGCCGTGCTCGTGGTGGTGCTCGCCGGCACCGTGTTCGTGCAGGCATTGATGGTGTGGACATTGGTCAGCGGGAGCGACCCTGAGGACGGGTCGCTCCCGCTGACCGCGCTGCGCGTGATCACGATCCTGGGCATGGTGTCGGCCCAGGTCGCCCTGGTCTGCGTATGGCGGCTGGTGACGATGGTGCGACGCGGAACCGTGTTCTCCCACGCCGCCTTCCGCTACGTGGACGGCGTGATCGGCGCGATCGTGGCGGCTGCCCTCCTGTGGTTCACCGTCACGGCCATCAACGCGCCGGGCCAGCGGGAGGACCCTGGCGTCACCGTCATCATGGGCGGGGTCGGCCTGGCCATCCTGGGGGTCGCGCTCATCGTGCTCGTGCTGCGCATGCTGCTCGCCCAGGCCGTCGCGCGCGACGTCGAAGCGGCGCAGATGCAGGCCGAGTTGGACGAGGTGATCTGATGCCCATCGTCGTCGACATCGACGTGATGCTGGCCAAACGGAAGATGTCCGTGGGCGACCTCGCGGACCGCGTGGGGATCACTCCCGCCAACCTCGCGGTACTCAAGAACGGCCGCGCCAAGGCGGTGCGCTTCGCGACGCTCGCCGCGCTCTGCGAGGTGCTCAAGTGCCAGCCGGGCGACCTGCTGCGCTGGGAGGCCGAGGCCGAGGCCGAGGCCGCCGCGGGCGGATGACGTGCCCGGGGCGGGCGGGGGCGGCGCCGGATCCGCCCGACTCACCATGTCGGCCCTGCCGACACCCCGCCGTCCACCACCAGATCGTGCCCGGAGATCCACGACGCGAGCCGCGACGCCAGGAACACACACGCGTCCCCCACGTCCTCGGCCCGACCCAGCCTCCCCATCGGAGCGGCCTCCCGCCACCTCCGTACTCCCTCCGGCCACGCCTCCTCCAGCCCCTCCCGGTGCACCAGCCCGGGCGACACCGAGTTGACGCGGACCCCGAAACGCCCGTACTCCAGCGCGGCCGCCCGGGCATGCATCACCACCGCCGCCTTCGACGCGGAGTAGTGCGCGTGCGCAGGTGCCGGATGCGTCGCCTCGATCGAGGCGATGTGGGTCACCGAACCGCCCCCGCCCCCGCCCCCGCCCCCGCCCCCGATCACGCTCCCACCCTCACTCCCGTCCTGCCCCTGCCCCTGCCCCTGCCCCTGCCCCTGCCCCTGCCCCTGCCCCCGCATGATCTCCACCGCAGCCTGCGTGCAGGCGAACACGCTCGACAGGTTGGTGTCGACGACCGCCCGCCACTCCGCCAGGGACATGCCCCGCAGCTCCCGCGTCGGCTGCACGGCCGCGTTGTTGACCAGCGCCGTCAGCCGCCCACCGCCCCACTCGGCGGCCTCCCCGACCACCCGTCGGCAGGCGTCCTCGTCACTCAGATCGCCCCGCACCACGACGGCCCGCCCGCCCGACTCCCGGATACGGGACGCCACTTCGTCCGCCGCCTTCACCGCCGTACGGCAATGCAGCACGACCGCCGCGCCCTCCTCGGCGAACCGCCATGCGATCCCCCGCCCGATGCCGCCGCCCGCGCCCGTGATCAGGGCGACCTGTCCGTCCAGGAGTCCGCTCATGGGCGGCACAGTGCCTCGATGCGGGCGGCTTCGGTGGGGTAGCGCGCCGTCAGGTCCGCCAGGTCGCCGTGCTCGTAGCCCTCGTAGGTGAAACCCGGTGCCATCGTGCAGCCGAAGAAGGTCCAGGACCCGGCCGTCCTCACCCTCGCTCCCATCCAGGTCCCGGCCGGGACGGTGAGCTGGATGTGCTGGCCGCTCGCCACGTCGGGGCCGAGGACGGCGGTGCGGGAGGTGCCGTCCGGGGCGAGGAGCAGCATCTCCAGGGGGTCGCCCAGGTAGAAGTGCCAGACCTCGTCGGACGGGAGGCGGTGCAGGGCCGAGTAGTCGTCCGCGGTCAGCAGGACGACTATCGCGGTGCCCTGCGGCCGTCCGTCGGACCGCTCGGGGCCCGCCCAGGTCTGCCGGTACAGGCCGCCCTCGCGCGGGATCGGCTCCAGGGAGTAGTGCGCGACGAGGTCATCAGGGGTCACGTCGGGAAGGCTACCCCCGGTTCAGGAAGGCGAGTTGGGCCTTCTTCTCCGGGATGTGCACGTCCGGCAGGTCGACCTCCGGCAGCACGACCACCGGGCCGGCCGTGAAGCCCTGCTTGAGGAAGCGGGCTATGGCCTTCTCGTTCCTCACGTCCGGGTCGACGACCACCCGTCGGCGGTCCAGGGTCCGGAAGACGTACGACGCCACGACGGTCAGCAGCGCCGAGGTCCAGCCCGGTCGCCCGCCCTCGGGACCGGCGGGGGCGATCAGCAGGTGGACGCCGATGTCTCCGGGACTGACTTCGTAGCACTCGCCGACGCGGTCGGCCTCCGGCTCGTACGTCTGGAGGAGCGCCACCGGGTCGGCGTCCCGCAGCACCAGGAAGGCGTGATGGGTGTCGAGGGTGGCCATGTGGGCGTAGATCTCGGCCACCTGGTCCCGGGTCAGACCGTTCATGCCCCAGAAGGAGGCCCGCTCCTCGCTGACCCAGCCGTGCACGACCGCGGCGTCCGCCTGCGGGTCGAGGGGGCGGATACGGACGGTGCCGAAACCGCCGACGTTCTGCTCGTGCACGGTCTGCTCAGACATCGGATTCCTTCTCCAGCTCGGTGAAATCGGTGACGACCGGGGCCAGGTCTCCCCGCAGCCACAAGGGGAGTTGGTCGCGGTGGTGGCCCGAACCGGGGATTCCGGAGGCGCCCAGCGGGACCACCCACAGGCTTGCCTCGCGGTCGGCCAGGTCCCAGACGTAGCGGGCGGCCGGACCGCGCGCGCTCAGGTCGGTGAAGCCGGGGACGGCCGACGTGCACAGTACGCAGTCGTGGTCGCCGGAGAGGCCGGGCGCGTCGTACGACGGGTCGGGGAGCGCCCGCCAGGGTGCGAGGCGATGGCTGTCGCCCCAGGTGCCGGTGGGCGGCTCGGCGGCCACCTCCTCCAGCGCCGCACGGACGGCCTCGGTGCGGTCGACGCCGTACAACTCTTCGGCGCGCAGCAGATGTTCGAGGGCGAAGCCGACCCGGGGGAGCAGGGCCAGCCAGGGGAGGAGGACCTCCGGGTAGGCGGGCGGGGAGGACAGCGCGGCGAAGGCGGGGTGCGCCGCGATTCGCCGTACGACCGCTCCGCGCACCGCCGCGTACAGCGCCGCGGCCTCGCTGTCCGCGTCCATACGGCGGTCCCAGGCGAGGAGGGTCTGCCGGACTCGGTCGGCGTCGGGGGTGAGGGGGGCGAGGTCAGCGTCGGCAGTGCCGAGGGTGCGCAGGATCTCCAACAGGGGCTCCGCGGCGGCCAGTTGGGTGTCCATGTGGATCGCCGGCATGTCGGCTGCCGACCAGCGGTCCTTCTCCTCCAGCAAAGCCGTGATGCGGTCGGCGCGATGGGACGGGGCGAACTCGACGCCCAGGGGTGCGGCGAGGCCGCGCTGGTTGGCCATGGCCGCTATGCCGTCGGTGAGGCCGCCACGGGGCGTCTCGTGCCGGCCGTGCCAGTCGTGACCGGGCTCCCAGGCGGGCACCAGCCGGGTCCGGTTGGCGGCGGAACGCACCGGCACCCGCCCGGCGACGCGGTGCAGCAGACCGCCCTGGGTGTCGGCGGCCTGGAGGACGTTCACGGGCTCGGCCCACAGGTCCACGGCACGGTCGACGTCGGCGACCCGGCGGGCGCGCAGGAGGGGGAGGAGCGCGCTGAAGCCGAGGTCGGCGGTGACGCGGGGCGGGTAGCGGAGGGCTACGGCGAGGGGCTCGTCGAGTGGCTCGTCGTGGGGCTCGATGAGGGGCTCGATGAGGAAGCCTTCCTGCAACCCGCCCTGCACGCCGTCCGCCAGCACCTCGGACAACCCATCCTGCACGCCGTCCTGCAGCCCGTCGGGCAACCCCTCAGGCCCCCCGATGATCACCGGCCCCCGCTCCGTCTCGATCACCTCGATCTCGACCGGCTCCTCCCCCGCGACCTCCACCACCTCGGTGTGCCGGGTGGCGCGTCGCCACACCCCGTCCGGGCCCAGGGCCTCCACGCCCGCCCCGGTGCGCCGCAGCCGCTCCCGGTACAGGTCCTGGTAGTCGGCCATGGCGTTGGTGATGGCCCAGGCGACCGTGCCGGTGTGGCCGAAGTGGGCGATGCCGGGAACGCCGGGGACGGCGAGGCCGATGACGTCGAACTCGGGGCAGGAGAGGTGGATCTGCTGGTAGACGCCCGGTTCCTCGATGAAGCGGTGCGGGTCACCGGCGATGATCGCCTGCCCGGTGACGGTCCGTTCGCCGCTCACCAGCCAGCCGTTGCTGCCGGAGGTGCCGGGCCCGTCGATGGCGAACAGCCCCACCGCGTCGGCGCCGAGATGCCGGACGACCTGCTCGCGCCAGAGCTTGGCGGGAAACCCGGCGAACAGGATGTGGATGCCGAGCCAGACACCGAGCGGGGTCCAGGGCTCCCAACGGCCGGGTACGAGCCCGGTCCTGGCGAACTCCGGCGTACGGGCCGCCCCCGCCTCCAGCGCCTCGTTGACCCCGTCGACGTACGCCCGTACCCAGGCCGCCGTCTCCGGGTCCCCTCTCTCCAGCTCGGCGAAGCAGCGTCTGGCCGTGTCGTCGAGTCGGGCCCGTCTGACGAACCGGTCCCAGGGCAGGGCCTCGGCGCCGAGGAAGGACGCGGACGTGCCCTGCGCACGGTGCCGCTCCACCTCCAGCTGCCAGGCCCGGTCGAGGGCGGTGACCCGGCCCTGGGCGCGGGCGAGTTCGGTCACGTCGTCCGCGCGGAGATGCGGAATGCCCCAGGCGTCGCGGTAGATCTCACCCGTCACCCTGTGTCCCTCCAATGCTTTAGGTTAGCCTTCCCTAAGTAATCCGGGCAGGAATCGTACTTGAAGGGTGAAGAAACCATGGCGCAGGGTCACGGCTGGGAGGGCGCGGTCCTGAAGCTGCTGCGCGCGAAGGACTTCGTCTTCACGGTGACGGGTGCCGAGGACGTCACCGGACAGTACCGCCGGGTCCACCTCACCGACGGCGGCATGCTGGCGGCGACCGGCGTGCATCCCACCATGTGGGTCCGGCTCTGGTTCGACAACGCGGGCAAGCCGCACCAGCGCGCCTACACCCTGGTCGACCCGGACCCGGCGGCCGGCACCTTCAGCCTGGAGTTCGCCCTGCACGAGGGGCGCGCCAGCGACTGGGCGCGGGCGGCGAAGCCCGGCGACACCATCGAGGCGACGGTCCACGGCACCGACTTCACCAGCCCGGACCCGGCCCCCTCCCACGTCTTCGCCATCGCCGACCCGGCCTCCCTGCCCGCCCTCAACTCCCTGCTCGGCGCCCTGGACCCGACCCCGGCGACGGTCTGGTTCGAGGGCGAGCGCGACGGTCTCCCCTTCCGCACCGAGCCCTCCCGCCACGACGTACGGACCCTGCCGAGGCGCGACGCCGGAGCCCACCTGGTCGCCCAGGTGAAGGAGACCCTGCCCGACCTGGTGAAGGGCACCCCGGACCCGTACGTCTGGATCGCCTGCGACACCGCGACGACCCGGGCCCTCACGTCGTACGTCCGCAAGGAGCTGGGCCTGCCGAAGCAGCGCGTGAACGCGCTGGGGTACTGGCGGGCCTGACCCGACGCAGGCCGGCGCCCTGCCGCGGTGCGGGGGGGTGCCGGCGCAGGGCTGCGGGGTGGGAGTGGAGGGGGCATGATCGGGGCCATGGACGTCACCCTGCATCTCGCCCAGGACCCGGAGGCCGACGCGCTCCTCGGCCGCAGCCCGCTCGCCGCGCTGGTCGGCATGCTGCTGGACCAACAGGTTCCGATGGAGTGGGCGTTCAAGGGTCCCCGTACGATCGCGGACCGGCTCGGCGCGGACGACCTGGACGCGCACGACATCGTCGCCCAGGACCCGGACGCCTTCTCGGCCCTGCTGTCGGAGAAGCCGGCCGTGCACCGCTACCCGGGGTCCATGGCCAAGCGGATCCAGCAGCTGTGCCAGTACCTCGTCGAGCACTACGACGGTGACGCCGAGCTCGTCTGGAAGGGCGTCGACGACGGGCGCGAGCTGTTGCGCCGGCTGGAGGACCTGCCCGGCTTCGGCAAGCAGAAGGCGCAGATCTTCCTGGCGCTGCTGGGCAAGCAGCTGGGCGTGGCCCCGGCGGGCTGGCAGGAGGCCGCGGGCGCCTACGGCGAGCCGAAGTCTTTCCGTTCCGTCGCCGACATCACCGGGCCGGAGTCGCTGGCCAAGGTGCGGGCCCACAAGCAGGAGATGAAGGCGGCGGCCAAGGCGGCGAAGGCGGCCGGCAAGTAGCGTCCGGCGTCGGCGGGGTGGCCCATCTGGCCCGTCCCGAATGGCGCAGCGGGCGGCGGCGTTCCCAGCATGGAGCATGACCGAGCCACCGACCGGCCCTGCCGGGGGCCGGGACTACGACGACCGCCGGGTGCATGCCGGACGCCCACACGGACCGGGGACGCTGCATGAGCCCGAGCCGCCCTTCGAAGGTCCCCTGCTCGCCCTGTCCCGCGCCGCCTGGCAGGTCGTCCTGCTCACCGGCGTCGCCTCCCTGGCCCTCGGCATCCTGATCCTCCTCTGGCCGGACGCCTCGCTGTTCGTCTCCGGCATCCTGTTCGGCCTCTACCTCCTGATCAGCGGCGTCTTCCAGCTGATCGCCGCGTTCGGTACGCACAAGACGACCTCACTGCGGGTGCTGGCCTTCATCAGCGGCGCCCTGTCGGTCCTGCTCGGCCTGTTCTGCTTCCGCCGCCCGATGCAGTCGATCCTGCTGCTCGCCCTGTGGATCGGCATCGGCTGGCTCTTCCGCGGCATCACCCAGACCCTGGCCGCCGCCTCCGACCGCTCCATGCCGGCCCGCGGCTGGCAGATCTTCCTCGGCGTCGTCACCGTCATCGGCGGCATCGTGCTGATCGACTCCCCGGTCGAGTCGGTCACCGTCCTCACGCTGCTCGGCGGGTGGTGGCTGGTCGCGGTCGGCGTCGTCGAGATCATCACCGGCCTGCGCATGCGGGGGCGGGCCCGCCAGGTACCGCACGAGCCGTGAGCGCCGTGAGCGCCGTGCGAACCCGTGCGGAAACCCCCGTCGTCCGCCGGGGGGGCGGGCGCCGTGGCGGCACGGCGCATGCGGGCTCGGCACGGGAGGGCACGGCACGGGAGGGCACGGCACAGGCGGGGGTCTCTTCAGACGATCTGATACGCGCCGCGCACCGGTACGCCGAGCGGGCGGATCTGCCGCCCGATGCGATGCGGGCCGTACGGCCACCGGGGAGATGACCTCCCGTGAGCACCGCACGACACCTCCCGCGCAGCCGCACCTGGCTGCGGATCCTCGTGCTGCTGCTCGCCCTGCTGGTCCCGGGCGCCCACGCGCACGCACACGCGGTGCCCGCCACGGCCGGCGTCTCCGGCGAGGCCGCCGCCGAACAGGACGTCCTCGACACGATCCTGCGGCCCCCGGCCCGCACCGACCGCCGCACCCCCGTACGGCTGCGCCGCCCCGCGCCCCCGCCGCAACCGGCACCCGGCGTGGTCCCGGCGCACCCCTCCCACACCGCGCCACCACGGCCGCCGTACGTCCCCGAAATCCTGCGCACTGTGGTCCTGCGCTGCTGACAGCCCCCGGCAACGAGCTCGGCCGAGGCCAGTCAGTACGACACAAGGAGCACAGCCATGCCCACCGACCACTACGCGGTCCTGCGCGCCCTACTGCGCGCGGAGGCCGCCCGCAACGCCCCGAAACCGCAGGCCAAGCAGGAGAAGCCGCAACAGCCCACCAAGAAACGGACCGCCGGCTGACCCCGACGCGGGGCGCGGGGCGCGCCCCGCGCCCCGGGCGCGGGGCCCCCGGGCCCCCCCGGCGCGCCGCCGGGGGCTCGCGCCCCGGCGCGGCGAG
>NZ_JBHYJA010000033.1:0-35805 GCF_042740355.1 Streptomyces sp. NPDC059010 | reverse complement strand
CCCAACGGGACCAGGGCCTCCGCCGCGCCGCCCCGAGGCCGACCGGGTGATCTCCCGCCAGAGCCGCGTACCCATCGACCGAGCGAGGGACTTGAACATGCCGTTCCCGACGATCTGCTCGACGACCTGCTCGACGATCTGCTCGATGCCCGACAGCGCCTCCTCCTGGCCGCCCCTGCGCTCCCGGGCCCGGCGCTCCCATGCCCTTCCCTCCCCGCCCTTCGGCTCCCAGCCCCTCCGCTCCCCGGCCACCATCGCCAGCGCACCCATCCCGTCCGGCCTCGTCACCCCACGGAATGCCTGGAACCTCTCGTGCGCCGACCCTCTGTCCACAGCCTGTGCATACCGCCGGTAAGTGCGGACCCCGTCACCGCCCGCACAGACCACCACCCGACACTCCCCGGGCCCACCTCTCCGGCACGCCCGGACCTCACCTCTCCGACACGCCCACCCCGCACACACAGCAGGCGCGACGCGGGATCGGGCGTCGCCTCGGCTTCCGATCAGGTCCGTTCCGGCTTCCGATCCGGCCACGGTTCCCTCACAGCTCGCCGCATTGCCCCGTTTGGTCCCATCTTTTCCAGCCCCGCACTCCGTCGCCATGGCTGCGCCCGGAAGGTCTTGACCGGTAGGCTTTCCGTGTGATCTTCAAGCGCATCGGAAACGGCCGGCCGTACCCCGACCACGGCCGGGAAAGCACCCGGCAGTGGGCGGACGTCGCGCCGCGCCCGGTCCGCCTCGATCAGCTGGTGACGACCAAGGGGCAGCTCGATCTGGAAACCCTGCTCGCCGAGGACTCGACGTTCTACGGCGACCTCTTCGCGCACGTCGTGAAGTGGCAGGGCGACCTGTATCTGGAGGACGGCCTCCACCGCGCCGTGCGCGCGGCGCTGCAGCAGCGCCAGGTGCTGCATGCGAGAGTCCTCGAACTGGACTGACCGGGGCCGACGCCCCGCGCGTCAACCTGTTGGCCCTTTCGGGTTGGACTGAGCGGTATCGAATGATCATCCGGTAGGCATCGCCGCCCGGGCGCACTACGCTGCGCTCATGAGCATGCTGACTCCCCCGGGCATGGGCGGCCAGTACCGGATCAGGGGGAACAAGTACCCGCGGATGCGCCGTCCCCGGCGCCGCGGCCGGCTCGTCGTTCTCGGCGTCGCCTCCGCAGTCGTCCTCGGCATGCTCGGCTGGGGGACACTGCAGCTCATCGACGTCTTCACCGGTGGCGGCAGAAAGGCTTCAGCAGCCGGTCCGAAGTCCGACTGCTCGACCGGGGCGACCCCCTCGCCCGCCGCCACGGCGCCGCTGCCCAAGCCGGCCACGATCACGGTCAACGTCTTCAACGCCACCACCCGCAGCGGGCTCGCCAAGCAGACGGCGGACGAGCTGAAGAAGCGCGGCTTCAAGATCGGCGACGTGGGCAACGCGACCAAGGAGTACGACAAGAAGGTCAAGGGCACCGGCCTGCTGCTCGGCCCGACCACGGCCCAGAGCACCTCAGTGCAGGTCCTGGCCACCCAGCTGACGTCGGCCGAACGCCGCGCGGACACCCGCAAGGGCACGGACCTGGACCTGATCCTGGGCGCGAAGTTCAAAGCCCTGACAAAGAAGACGGACGCCGACCGGGCCCTGGCCGCACTGACCAACCCCAAGCCGACGCCCACCGACAAAGAAACCTGCTGAGCAACGCCCTAAGGGGCGCTGGGCTGTATCCATATGCGGCTCCGCCGCGTGGGCGCGACGAGCCACGACGAACCCGCAGCCGCCCCACAACCCGCACCCCTACGGCGAACAGGCGTATCCGCCCTACTCGGCCGCACCGTAAAGACGATCCCCGGCATCCCCCAGCCCCGGCACGATGTACCCGTGCTCGTTGAGGTGGTCGTCCACCGCGGCCGTAACCACTGTCACCGGCGTCCCCGCCAGCTCCCGCTCCATCAGCTCCACGCCCTCGGGCGCGGCGAGCAGCACCACGGCGGTCACGTCGTCGGCACCCCGCTTGATGAGCTCCTGGATCGCCGCGACCAGCGTCCCGCCGGTCGCCAGCATCGGATCCAGCACGTACACCTGACGCCCGGAGAGATCCTCCGGCATCCGCGTGGCGTACGTGGACGCCTCCAGGGTCTCCTCGTTGCGGATCATGCCCAGGAAGCCCACCTCGGCGGTCGGCAGCAGCCGGACCATGCCGTCCAGCATGCCGAGGCCGGCCCGCAGGATCGGCACCACCAGCGGGCGCGGGTGGGAGAGCTTGACGCCGGTGGTGGGGGCGACCGGGGTCCGGATGTCGACCGCTTCGGTGCGCACGTCCCGCGTGGCCTCGTAGGCGAGCAGGGTGACCAGCTCGTCGGCGAGCCGACGGAAGGTCGGGGAGTCGGTGCGCTGGTCGCGCAGGGTGGTGAGCTTGTGGGCGACCAGGGGGTGGTCGACGACGTGGAGACGCATGTCCACAACATTAGCCGGGCCGGGTATGCCCGGCGCCCCCACGCGCAGCAAGCCCAGGGCCACAGGTTCACTCCTGCGCTGGCATCAAACCGCCCATCGGAGGGAAAGTGGGAGGGACGTACCGGGGGTGGTGAGGCCATGCCTGAACCTGAGTCCGCAGAGGATCGCACGCAGGACGCGCGCCAGAACACGCGTCAGGACACTCGACGGGACACGCGGCAGGACGCACGTCGGGACACGCAGGAGGAGGCCGACGCCGCGCGCCGTCGGCGCCGCGCCCAGTTCCTGCGGGAACTCGCCGAGGCCCGCGAACTACGGGACCGCGTCCAGCCGCGCCGTGCCAAGGCGGCGCGCCTGCGGCATGCGATGCGCATGCGAACATTCCGCTGGTAGAGCGAGCCGCGAGGGAAGATCCGCAGCTCGCGGGGGCGTTGGAGCGACAGGCGTGCTTGGCCACCCGCAAAAGCCGCGTACGATCCGCAGGTGGCAGCAACGAGTGTGCTGGTGAGTCCTTCACGGACGTGCTCGCGGACCCCCTCGGGAGGACGCGATCAAAACTGCCGGACACAGGGAGCCGAAGACGTCCCCTGAACGCCTTGTTTCTGCCACGATTCCGAGTGGGTGGGGCTCGGACCCCGAGCCTCCCCACCCGCAACCTCCGCCGGGGGGAAGCCCAACCGGCACGCCTATGACCAGTGGGAGAGTCACGGTGTACTTCGCCGCACTGCTCGCGCGCACCGAAGACGGGTGGGAAGCGAGCGACACAGAGCTCGACGATGTGGAGACCCTGTCGGATCTGGCCGACCTGGCCCGTGAAGCCTCGCCCGAGGACGACACGGTGCTCGTGCTCATCGAGCAGGAGGACGCCTGGTTCGGCGTCGTCCGGATCGACGGCGAGGACGACCCTCGTATCTACGTCTCCGACGCCGCCGCCGCTGCCCGCAGCAGCTACGGCGAGATCCTTCTCACCGATGAACTGCTCGGCAGGGAGCCCGGCGACGACGGCGCCGATCTGGACTCCCTGGACCTCGACGGCACGGAGGAGCCGGACGGCGACTCCGACGACGAGGAGGACGGCGGCGGGGCCGAGGCGGTCCCGCACAGCCCCGTCGGCGACACCGAGATCCTCGACGACCTCGGCGTCGGCGAGAAGGAGCTCAAGGCCCTGGACGCCGAGGACGCCCTCAGCGCGATCGCCGAGGCGCTGGGTGCCTCGGAGGTACTGGAGACCGTCCGCTGACCTCGTCCGACCAGGGGTCGGCACCCGAGGCACCCGAGGCACGCGGGACGCCCTCGGTGCCCTCGACGCCCGACCCCCTGCGCGACCGCTGGCGGGCCGCGATGCGGCTCGCCCTGGACGAGGCCGAACTGGCCGTCCGGGGCGGCGACGTCCCCGTCGGCGCGGTGGTGCTGTCCGCCGACGGTACGACGGTGCTGGGCGCCGGTCACAACGAGCGCGAGGCGACCGGCGATCCGACCGCGCACGCCGAGGTCCTGGCGATCCGGCGGGCGGCCGCCGAGGTCGGGGAGTGGCGGCTGTCCGGCTGCACGCTCGTCGTGACGCTGGAGCCGTGCACCATGTGCGCGGGCGCCCTGGTGCAGTCCCGGGTGGACCGGGTCGTCTACGGCGCCCGGGACGAGAAGGCCGGCGCGGCCGGCTCCCTCTGGGACGTCGTACGCGACCGGCGGCTCAACCACCGGCCCGAGGTGATCGAGGGCGTGCTCGCCGAGGAGTGCGCCCGTCTCCTCACGGACTTCTTCCGGGACCGGTGACCGGCCCCGACAACTGATTTCAGAGCATCGCCCGGCGTGCTGTAAGGTCTCTCTCGGTAGCGTGTCCGAGCGGCCGAAGGAGCTCGCCTCGAAAGCGAGTGTGGCGCAAGTCACCGAGGGTTCAAATCCCTCCGCTACCGCTGAAGAAGGGCCCCGTCGACAGACGGGGCCCTTCGTGCTGTTGATCTCCGCAGAGGCGCGAAGGTTACACTCACCGCCGGTACCACGGGGCTCTTTCGGCCCTTTCGACTCATTCGACACAGCAGGCACGGCAGGCAGCAGCCACAGGGGAGGCCGCGATGGCGGTGAATTCGAAGAAGGTCGCCGTCTACATACTCGCGGTCTTCGTGCTCTACGTGGTCATCACGGACCCGGCCAAGGCCGCCGACTACGTGCAGATAGGCTTCGAGGGCATATCGGACGCCGCCAAGGCCATCGGCGACTTCATGACATGGATCGCCAACGGAGGCGACAGCTAGGAGCACCCATGATCCGCCACCTCGTCCTCTTCAGGCTCAACGAGGGCGTCGAGCGTGACGACCCCCGGGTGGTGGAGGGCGTCGAGGCCTTCCGTTCGCTGGAGGGCAAGATCTCCGAGATCCGGCACTGGGAGCTCGGCTGGAACATCAGCGACCGCCCCATCGCCTACGACTTCGCCATCAACTCCGCCTTCGAGGACGCCGCCGCCCTGCGGACGTACGCGGAGCACCCCGAACACCAGGCGGGCGTGACCCTGTGGCGGGAGTTCGCCACCTGGGTGATCGCCGACTACGAATACTGAGCCGCACCACCCCACGATCCACCCGGATCCCCCCGGAGCCCTCCGCCGGAACGGCGGGGGGCTTTCGCGTGTCTTGCGCAGCGATCCATCCCCAACACGGGATTATGCGGTACTTGAACACAATGAACTGTCTTGTGATGCTATGACCGCTTTTGACCGATGAGTTGATGGATCACGAGGTGGAGTTGACCGTGCCGGCCAGTACTGCGCCTCAAGCCCCGAGCCCTCAAGCACCGAGCCCCCAAACCCCCAGCCAGGAGGACATCCCGGCGGCAGCGCCGCCCCGCAGCCGTGGAGCCGACACCCGCGCGCTCACCCAGGTTCTCTTCGGCGAACTCAAGGAACTGCAACCCGGTACGCCGGAGCACAACCGCGTGCGCGGAGCGCTCATCGAGGCGAACCTCCCGCTCGTGCGCTACGCGGCCGCCCGCTTCCGCTCCCGCAACGAGCCGATGGAGGACGTCATCCAGGTCGGCACCATCGGGCTCATCAACGCCATCGACCGCTTCGATCCGGACCGGGGCGTGCAGTTCCCGACCTTCGCGATGCCGACCGTCGTCGGCGAGATCAAGCGGTACTTCCGCGACAACGTCCGCACGGTCCACGTACCGCGCCGGCTGCACGAGCTGTGGGTCCAGGTGAACAGCGCGACCGAGGATCTGACCACCAGCTTCGGGCGCACCCCCACGACCGCCGAGATCGCCGAGCGGCTGCGCATCACCGAGGACGAGGTGCTGTCCTGCATCGAGGCCGGGCGGTCGTACCACGCGACCTCGCTGGAGGCCGCCCAGGAGGGCGACGGGCTGCCCGGACTGCTGGACCGGCTCGGCTACGAGGACCCGGCCCTGGACGGCGTGGAGCACCGCGACCTGGTCCGGCATCTGCTGGTCCAACTCCCCGAACGCGAGCAGAGAATCCTGCTGCTGCGCTACTACAGCAACCTCACCCAGTCGCAAATCAGTGCGGAACTCGGCGTATCCCAGATGCACGTTTCGAGGCTACTCGCGCGTAGCTTCCAGCGGCTGCGTTCGGCGAACCGGATCGACGCGTAACCGCAAACAGGATCGACCGGTAACCGTCGCGAGCGAATCGCTCACCAGGGCGGATCCCGACAGTTCTGGCTCGAAATACCGTCAGACCCCCTTTATCCAGGGCGGATTCAAGTCTGACATGTCGACATGTCTCTACAGCGTGTTGCCGACATGTGACATTCTTCGGGAAGCGCGTTTGCCGTGGCTTCGGCTCCGGTATTCAGGTGAAGGCTGGCGTTCCTCGATCGGAGCGTTCGCCACGACCGTCCCGCGACCCAAAGGGGGTGGCATGTCCGCAGACCAGGGCAGCTCGAAGGTGCTCACGCTCACGAAGAGCGAGTCCGCGCCCGACGCCGCGCTCGAAGACGTTTCGACCCTGGAGGCCACTGAGGCCCCGGCTCTCCCGGCATCGGAGTCCATCGACACCCGCACCCTGTCCCGCTCCCTGTTCCTGCGGCTCGCCGCCCTGGACGAGAACAGCCCCGAGCGCGCCTACGTTCGGGACACTCTGATCGAGCTCAACCTCCCCCTCGTGCGCTACGCGGCGGCCCGCTTCCGCTCGCGCAACGAGCCGATGGAGGACATCGTCCAGGTCGGCACCATCGGCCTGATCAAGGCGATCGACCGCTTCGACTGCGAACGGGGCGTGGAGTTCCCGACGTTCGCGATGCCGACGGTCGTGGGCGAGATCAAGCGGTTCTTCCGCGACACCTCCTGGTCGGTGCGCGTCCCGCGCCGGCTCCAGGAGCTGCGTCTGGCCCTCACCAAGGCCAGCGACGAGCTCTCCCAGAAGCTGGACCGCTCCCCGACGGTGACCGAACTCGCCACCGTGCTGGGCGTGTCCGAGGAGGACGTCGTCGACGGCCTCGCGGTCGGCAACGCCTACACGGCCTCCTCGCTGGACTCCCCGGCCCCGGAGGACGACGGCGGCGAGGGCTCCCTGGCCGACCGGCTGGGCTACGAGGACACCGCGCTTGAGGGCGTGGAGTACCGCGAGTCCCTCAAGCCGCTGCTGGCCAAACTGCCGCCCCGCGAGCGGCGGATCATCATGCTGCGCTTCTTCGCCAACATGACCCAGTCGCAGATCGGCGAGGAGGTCGGCATCTCCCAGATGCACGTCTCCCGGCTGCTGACCCGGACGCTGGCGCAGCTGCGCGAGGGCCTCATCTCCGACTGATCCTCCGACCGATCCGTCCGACCGATCCCCGTCACACCCTTCATATTTGACGGAGCGTCAGCCACCATGGCCCGATGCTTCGCTCGACATGGACGACCTCGACACCTGGCCGTCGGTGCGCCTTGCTCGGCGCGTCGGCGGCCGTCGTCTGCCTGGGCGGGGTGCTGGCCGCGTGCGGCGGCGGAGGCGGGGGTGACGGCTATGTCGCGACCGGGGCGGCGGGCGGACCACCGAGGGTGTCCGGTACGGCGGTTGCACCGACGGGCGAGGTGACGCTGGTGCCGCTCGACGGACCGGAGCGCGGCGGCAGCGTGGGGGACAGCGACGGGGACGGCGGCAGGAGCGGCGGCGGGGGTTCGGGCAACTCCCCCGCACAAGGCGAAAGTCAGGCGCCGGAGCCGCCCTCGACCGACGGAACGGACCGCCGGGCCCGACCGCCGGGCAGCACAGCAGACCCCGCCCCCGGCCCCGCCGTCACGCCGGGCCACTCCACCACCCCGCCCGGCGCGTCACCCACACCGCCCTCGGCGCCGTCGGCCTCCCCCTCACCCGCGAAGCTCACGGTGAGCGACCCGACACGGAAGCCCACCGACAAGCGCTGGTGCGAGAAGGTGACCCTCGGCTTCCACAACACCGGCGGCACAGCCATACGGTCGGGCACCGTCACCTTCGGCACCCACGTCATCGGCGCGCTCGGCATCGACTGGGCGACGATCGAGTCGACGCGGAAGCTCCCGGCGCCGCTCGGGGCCGGGGCACGCGAGGAGAAGACCTGGACGGTGTGCGTCGACGCCTGGCGCGTGCCGCTGGGCATGCACATCGAGACGCGGGACGTCACCGTCCGGTGGGAGCGATAACCGTAGGGGAGCCGTAGCGGCTACTTGAACGCCAGCCAGGCCACGGCCGCGACGATCGCCACGGCGACCACGACGCCGAGGATCAGGCCGATGCGGGGACCGCTGGAGGAAGCCTGCTGCTGACGACCGCCCTGCGGGCCCTCGTCGACGAACGCGCGGAACATCTGGGTGTTACCGGCGGGGTCGTGGTTGCCCTGGGGGTTCTGGGTGTTGGCCATGGCCTGAGACCCTAGCGAATCCGCACGTTCGGCCCAAGTGGGGGCCGCCACCCTGCACAAGGGGGCACAGGACCCGCCCCACCTGCACATTTACGGTCGCAATACTTGCCTTTGCCAAGTTTTTACAGCGTAGACATCCCCATTTGTTTGCCTGTAGCAACCAAATGCTCTTATGGTTGCCCTAAGCAACAAACACGGGAGGTGTGATGGCCGAGCAGGCGCAGTACGAGGAGCTGGTCCGCCAGTTCAGCGCCTTCGGCGCCGTGAAGCGGGAGATGGGCCGGATGCTGCCGTCCGACTGCCCCGCCGGCTGCGCCGCCGTACTGACGTTGCTGGCCCGTCACGGAGAGATGCGCATGAGCAAGCTCGCCGAGCTGCTCGCCGTGGACATGTCGGTGACCAGCCGCCATGTCGCCCACGTCGCCGAGCGCGGCTGGATCGTGCGCTCCCCCGACCCGGCGGACAAACGCAGCCGCATTCTGCTCCTCACCCCGGCAGGCGAGGACCGCGTCCGGGAGATGTCCCGGCGGACCACGCAACTGCTCGCCGAGCGGCTGAGCGACTGGACCGACGACGAGGTCGCCCAGCTCACCCGGCTCATGGCCCGGCTGCGGGCCAGCTTCGACGACTGCCGTACACCCGCGATCACCCAGTAGGAAAAGGAACCCCATGGCAACGACCACACCAGCCGGTGTGCGGGCCCACGCCAAGCACGGGAGCGGAGCCGGGGACGGCACTCCCATGACGCACCGGCAGATCATGGAAGCGCTGACCGGGCTGCTGCTCGGCATGTTCGTCGCGATCCTGTCGTCGACGATCGTCTCCAACGCCCTGCCCGACATCATCAAGGACCTCGGCGGCGGCCAGAGCGCCTACACCTGGGTCGTCACCGCGTCGCTGCTGGCGATGACCGCGTCGACGCCGCTGTGGGGCAAGCTCGCCGACCTGTTCTCCAAGAAGCTGCTGATACAGGTGGCGCTGGTCATCTTCGTGGCGGGCTCCGCGGCGGCCGGTCTGTCCCAGAACCCCGCCATGCTCATCACCTTCCGCGCCGTCCAGGGCATCGGCATGGGCGGTCTGTCCTCGCTGGCCCAGATCATCCTGGCCGCGATGATCTCCCCGCGTGAGCGCGGCCGCTACAACGGCTACCTCGGCGCCACCTTCGCCACCGCGATGGTCGGCGGCCCGCTGATCGGCGGCGTCATCACCGACACCGACTGGCTCGGCTGGCGCTGGTGCTTCTACGTCGGCGTGCCCTTCGCCGTGATCGCCCTGATCGTGCTGCAGCGCACCCTGCACCTGCCGGTCGTCCGCCGGAAGGCCAAGGTCGACTGGGCGGGCGCCTTCTTCATCACCGCCGCGGTCTGCCTGCTGCTGATCTGGGTGACCTTCGCCGGTGACAAGTACGACTGGCTGTCCTGGCAGACGGGCGCGATGACGGGTGGCGCGCTGGCGCTGCTGCTGATCTTCGTCTTCGCCGAGACCAGGGCGAGCGAGCCGATCATCCCGCTGCGCCTGTTCCGCAACCGCACCATCACGCTGGCCTCGCTGGCGTCGCTCTTCGTCGGCATCGCGATGTTCGCGGGCACGATCTTCTTCAGCCAGTACTTCCAGCTGGCGCGGAACGAGTCGCCGACCATGTCCGGCGTCCTGACCATCCCGATGATCGTCGGCCTGTTCATCTCGTCCACCGTCTCCGGCCAGGTCATCACCCGCACCGGCCGCTGGAAGGCCTGGCTGCTGGCCGGCGGTGTCCTGGTGACCGCGGGCCTCGGGCTCCTCGGCACGATCCGCTACGACACCGAGTACTGGCACGTCGCGATCTTCATGGCCCTGCTGGGCCTCGGCGTCGGCATGATGATGCAGAACCTGGTCCTGGCCACGCAGAACCAGGTGGCCCCGAGCGACCTGGGCGCCGCCAGCTCGGTCGTGAACTTCTTCCGCTCCCTCGGCGGCGCCATGGGCGTCTCCGCGCTGGGCGCGGTCCTCAGCCACCGCATCACCCACTACGCCGAGGAGGGCCTGACCAAGCTGGGTGTGCAGGGCTCCTCGGGCCACGGCGAGATCCCCGACCTCGACGCGCTCCCCGCGCCCGTCCGCACGGTCATCGAGAGCGCGTACGGCCACGGCGTCGCGGACGTCTTCCTGTACGCCGCGCCGATCGCCTTCCTCGCCCTCCTGTTCTCGCTGTTCATCAAGGAGGTCCCGTTGCGGACGAAGGGCGCCCTGGCGCAGGCCGCCGAGGCCGGGACCCCGGCGCCGGCCGAGACCCCCGCGGCCGCGGCGGAGGAGCGGGTGCCGAGCTGGGCCGTCGCCTCCTCCGAGACCGAGACCGAGACCCGGTTCGAGACCGGGACCGACCCCGAGGGCACCCGGCAGCTCGCCGCCGTGGCGACGGTGGCCCGCCCCGAGGAGAGCGGCAGTGCTTACGGCGGTGTCCCGGTCCACGGCTTCGTGCGCGGCGCGGAGAGCGCGCCGGTACCGCAGGCCGCCGTCACGCTGATCTCGCTGGCCGGACGGCAGCTGGGCCGGTCGGTCGCGCAGGCCGACGGTTTCTACGCGGTGGACGCGCCGGGCGCGGGCTCGTACGTCCTGATCGCCTCCGCCGACGGTTTCCAGCCGCAGGCGTCCACGATCGTGGTGAACGGCGACGGGCCGGTGGCGTACGACATCCTGCTCAGCGGCACGAGTGGCCTGAGCGGTGTGGTCCGTACGGCGCAGGACACGCTGCCGGTCAAGGACGCGATGGTGATCGTGACCGATGTGCGCGGGGATCTGCTGGCCACGGCGGCCACCGGTGAGCACGGCGAGTTCGGCTTCGCCGAGCTGGTGCCGGGTGCCGTGACCGTCGCGGTGAACGCCGCCGGGTTCCGGCCGCGCGCCCTGCCCGTCGAGATCGGCGGCACCGGGGTCACCCGGATCGAGGTCGACCTGGAGGCCGGTGCCCAGGTCCAGGGCGTCGTACGGGCACCGCACGGCCCGCTGGCCGACGCGCGGGTGACGCTGGTGGACGCGGCGGGCAACGTCGTGGGCAGCGCCACCACCGGAGCGGACGGCGCGTACGCCTTCACCGACCTGGACGGCGGCGAGTACACGGTCATCGCGACGGGCTACCCGCCGGTGGCGACGGCACTGACGGTCAACGGCCGCGGCACCGACGACCACGACATCGAACTCGCCCACCCGGGCGAGTAGCAGAACCCCGGCCCGTGGCGGGCGGCGCGCTCCGAGCGGAGGCGCGCCCCGTCACGGGCCGGCTTCTTCATGGCCAATTTGTGAGTATGCGCAGGGAGTTGGACGGGATGGGACTGACCGCGAGGATTGGTACCCGCGACGGTTGGGCCGTGTCGCACGCGGTCGTCACGGTGACGGACATGACCGGAGCGCAGGTGCTGCGGCTGGAGGCGGACGCGGAGGGGGCCGTACGGGACGCGAACCCCCTTGCCCCGGGGGCGTACACCGTCATCGTGACCGCCGTCGGCTACGCGCCCGCCGCCGCGAGCGCGATCGTCACGGCGAGCGGCCGCGCCGAGGTCGGCACGGTGACCCTGGCCAGGCAGGGCGGCACGGAACTGCCACCGCCCGGGCCGTGGACCGTCGACCCGGCGCACTCCACGGTCGCCGCCGTCGCCCAGCACCTGGGCATCTCCAGCGTGCACGGCCGCTTCACCCACTTCGCCGGCTCGATCGAGATCGCCCCCGACGACATCACCAAGTCCCGGGTGGAGGCGGTCATCCGGGCCGACTCGATCGACACGGGCAACGGCATGCGGGACGGCCATCTGAAGTCGCCGGACTTCCTGGACGTGGAGAAGTACCCCGAGATCACCTACCGCTCGACGGGCCTCACCGCGGCGGGTTCGGATCGCTGGACGGTACACGGCGAACTGGGCATGCACGGTGTCGTACGTCCGGTGGACCTGGACCTCGCCTACCTCGGCACGGGCGCCGACCCGTGGGGCGGGACCCGGGCGGCGTTCCGGGCGACGGCGGAGCTGCATCGGGACGACTTCGCGATGAACTACAACCAGGTGGTGCAGGCGGGGATCGCGGCCATCGGGACGACGCTGAAGGTGGAGCTTGATGTGCAGGCGGTGCAGGGGGAGTCGCTGCCGCAAGGGTAGGCATGGCGGGGACAGGCAGAGCAGGGGGTCGGCGCCTAGGCTGAGGCCATGGCACCGAACATCGCGACCAACACCCGTGTTTCGCTCGAAGAGCTGCTGGACTTCGTACGGCCCCGTCATCGTGCGATCCTGCTGACCCGGCGGACGGACGGGGGGCCGCAGGCCTCGCCGTTGACGTGCGGGGTCGACGACTCGGGGCGGATCGTCGTCTCCACCTACCCCGAGCGGGCCAAGACGCGCAACGCCAAGCGGGACGAGCGGGTCGGTCTGCTCGTGCTGAGCGACGACTGGAACGGGCCGTGGGTGCAGATCGACGGGACCGCCGAGGTGATCGACTCGCCGGAGTCCGTGGAGCCGCTCGTCGAGTACTACCGGAACATCGCCGGGGAGCATCCGGACTGGGACGAGTACCGGGCGGCGATGCTGAAGCAGGGGAAGTCGATCATCCGGGTCACGCCCCAGAAATGGGGGCCGGTGGCGACCGGCGGGTTCCCGGCACGGCTCGTCCAGGAGGGCTGAGCGCGCCGTCCCCGACGGCCTGCACGAAGAACGGCTCGCGTCACCGTGACTTCTCGACCATCGCCTCGATGCCGGCCACCAGCAGGTCCAGGGCGAACTCGAAGTCCCGCTCCCACATCTCCTCCACCGTGTCGCCGCCCCTGGCCTCCATGAGTTCCGCGGACTCCTGGACGATGTCGGCGGCTTCCGCGGACTGGGTCACCGTGCTCATGGCGTGCTGGAAGTAGTCGTCCGGGGTCATACCGAACGCGGCGCTGCGCGCGATGAAGTGGCCCTCGATGGTGCCGAAGCCGTACACGAACTGGAAGACGGCGGAGATGGCGGCGACCAGGCCGTGTGCCGGCAGGCCGGTCCTGCGGATGATGTGCTGGACACAGCGGGAGAAGGCGAGGCTGTTCGGGCCGATGTTGACGTAGGTGCCGATCAGCGGCGACAGCCACGGGTGGCGGACCAGCAGGGCCCGGTATCCGCGGGCCAGCGTGCCCAGCTGGTCCCGCCAGTCCTCGCCCTCGTCCGCCGCCACGTCGGGCAGGGTGATCTCGCCGAACGCGGCGTCGAGGGCGAGTTCGAGGAGGTCGTCCTTGGTGTCGACGTACCAGTAGACGGACATCGCGGTCACGTTCAGCTCGGCGGCCAGCCGCCGCATGGAGAACTTGGCCAGCCCGTCGGCATCCAGCAGCCGGACGGTGGCCGCGGTGATCCGGTCCCGGTCGAGCCCGGAGGGCTGGCCTCCGCCGCGCCCACTCCGCTTGGCTTTGCCTTCCAGCCACACGCTGGTCCGCGCCGCCTGCTTGGCCGACCTCACCATGGCGCACCTTCCTAGACTCGGTTGACTGATCAAGATGCTAGGCGGCGACGTCCCTCAAGGGGCGCGGGGCTGTACCGACATGCGGCTCCGCCGCGTGGGCGCGAGAAACCACCGACAACCCGCAGTCGCCCGACCACCTCATGCCCCGAGCTCTCAGGCGGACTCTGCCCGCTCAGCCCGCCGAAGCAACGCCGCCGCGACTACACCACCGGCCAGCACAGCAACCGCCCCCACCAACTGACTGGTCTCCAGGCCGGAGGCAAACGCATCCGTGATCCGCCCCCGCTCCGCCTCCGACCCCGCCTCGGCCAACGCCCCCGGCAGGGACACCGCCGCAACCGGAACCAGCGCGGCGAAGCGGGAGTTGAGCACCGCGCCGAGCACCGCGACGCCCAGGCCCTGCCCGAACTCCGCCACCGTGCCGTTGATACCGGCGCCGACCCCGGCCTTCTCCGGCGGAATCGCGCTCATGATCGCGTGCGCCATCGCGGGACTGGCGATCGCGGCACCCACACCGATCAGCACCAGACCCAGCAGCGTGCCCGGATACCCGTGCTCGGTGAGCGTCGCGATCGAGACCAGGCCGGCGGCCATCGCCGTCATGCCCAGCCCGATGGAGAAGGGAGTGCCGAGCCTGCCCGACCACTTCGCCGCCACTCCGGTGAAGTTCAGGGCCACGATCATCAGCGCGAGCGGCGCCGTACGCAGACCCGCCTCCAGAGGGCCGTAGCCGAGTACGAACTGCATGTGCTGGGTGAGCAGGAAGAGCGAACCGCCCATCCCGAACGCGATCAGCACCGCGCCCGCGACGGCACCCGTGAACCGGCGATTAGTGAAGAAGTGCATGTCGAGCATGGGGTACGGGATCCGGCTCTCCCAGTACGCGAAGCCGGCCAGCACCACGACCGCGACCGTGGCCGACGCCAGCACCCTGCCGGACGTCCAGCCGTGCTCGGGTCCGGAGATGATCGCGAAGACCAGGGCGGACATGCCGATCGTGGACAGTACGGCGCCGAGCAGGTCGGGGCGGTCACCCTGGGGGTTCTTGGACTCGGGCACCAGGATCACGACCGCCACCAGGGCGAGCGCCGCGACCGGCAGGTTGATCAGGAAGATCGCCCCCCACCAGAAGTGGTCCAGCATGAAGCCGCCGATGAGCGGTCCGGCCGCGAAGCCCAGCGAGTTGACGGCGGCCCAGATGCCGATCGCCTTCGGCTGCTCCTCGGGCGTGAAGATCTGCATCGCCACGGCCAGCGTGGTGGTCATCAGCAGCGCGCCGCCCACACCCATGCCGGCCCGGGCCGCGATCAGCTGGCCGGAGCTGTCCGCCAGCCCGGCCACCAGCGAGCCGATCCCGAACAGTGCGAGACCCATGGCCAGCATCTTCTTGCGGCCGTAGCGGTCGGCGGCGCTGCCCGCGGTCAGCAGCAGACCGGACTGCACGAGCGAGTACGCGTTGATCATCCACTGGATGTCCGAGGTGGCGGCGCCCAGTTCGCTGGTGAGCGAGGGGATCGCCACGTTCAGGATCGTGTTGTCGAGCAGCACGGTGAGCTGCGCGAGACAGATGACACCGAGGATCAGCCAGCGTTGAGGGTGGCCGCCCGGTGACTGGGGCTGCGGCTGGGCCGGGGCCTGTTCCTGGGGGGACGTGGTCATGTTGTACACCGTAGAACACTTCCTATACAGCGTACAACGCAAATACAGGGCTACAGAGATACAGGGCTACGGAGATACGGAAAAGGGGCGGTGGCCCGAGCCACCGCCCCTCGTCGCGGGACCGTCAGCTGTCGCTCTTGGGCTGCGTCAGGTCGTAGAACGTGGTGCCGTCGACCGTCACCGACTCGAAGTTCTCCTGGACCCAGGAGGTGATCTGCGAGGAGGTGCCGTTGCTGCTGCCACCCATGCCGCCGCCGCTGCCACCGGCGATGAAGTAGTGGATCTTGCCGTCCTCCACGTACTTCTTGAACTCGGCCAGCGTCGGGGACGGGTCGGTGCCGTTGAAGCCGCCGATCGCCATCACCGGGTCGCCGGTGGAGAGCTGGTAGCTCGCCGCGTTCTGGGCGCCGATGGCCGCGGCCGCCCAGGTGTAGTGGCCGGCGTCCTTCTCCAGCAGCGCCTTGGCCTCGTCGCTGACGCTGGCGCCGTTGAGCAGACCGCCCATGCCGCCACCGCCGCCGTCACCCTGACCACCGCCGGGCATGCCGCCCTGCTGGTTCTGGCCCTGGCCCTGGTTCTGACCCTGGCCCTGGCCCTGGGTGTTGCCGTTGCCGTTCTGCTGGCCCGGCATACCGCCACCGGGGAAGCCGTTGCCACCCTGCTGGTTCTGACCCTGCTGCCCCTGCTGGCCGGGCATGCCGCCCCCGCCGGGACCACCGCCCATGCCGCCGCCACCGCCGGGGCCGCCACGGCCGCCCGCGACCGCGGGACCGGCGGTGACGATCGAGCCGGTGTGCCCCTCGTTCACCGTGGTGAGGGTGTACGCGGTCGGCCCGGCCAGCGCCGCGGCAAGGCCCAACCCGACGACGCCCATGGTCAGTTGACGTCCCAGCTTCGAGGCGAAGACCAGGCCCAGCGCGGCGGCGAGACCCCCGACCAGGACGGCCCACTTCAGCCACGGCAGATAGTCGGAGGAGCGGTTGAGCAGGACGTATCCCCAAGCCGCCGTGGCCGTCATCGCACCCGCGAGCGTCAGGGACGCCCCGGCCTTCTCCCGCCTCTCCCAGAGCAGCGCCGCGCCCATGCCGATCAGCGGGGCGATGTAGGGGGCGAGGGCGACCGTGTAGTACTCGTGGAAGATGCCCTGCATATAGCTGAAGACCAGCATGGTCGTGACCAGCGCGCCGCCCCAGACCAGGAACGAACCGCGCGTCACCGACGTACGGCGTGCCTTGCGTGTCGCCACCAGGCCCGCGGCCAGCAGGATCAGCGCGGCCGGGATCAGCCAGGAGATCTGGCCGCCGATGCTGGAGCTGAAGAGGCGGTCCCAGCCGGTCTCGCCCCAGTTGCCGCCGGCGTTTCCGCCTCCGCCGCCACCGCCGACGCTGCCGGTCTCGTCGCCGTTGAGGCGGCCGAGGCCGTTGTAGCCGAAGGTCAGTTCAAGGAAGGAGTTGTTCTGGGAGCCGCCGATGTAGGGGCGGGAGGAGGCGGGCCACAGCTCGACGACGGCGACCCACCAGCCGCCGGAGACGACGATCGCCGCCAGTCCCGCGGCCAGTTGGCCGATGCGCTTCTTCACCGACACCGGCGCGCAGACCGCGTACACGATCGTGAGCGGCGGCAGGATCAGGAAGGCCTGCAGGGTCTTGGCGAGGAACGCGAAGCCGATCGCGACACCGGCCCACACCAGCCACCTGGTACGGCCGTCCTCCAGGCCCCGGATGACGAAGTAGCAGGCCACGGCCATCAGCAGGGCCAGCATCGCGTCCGGGTTGTTGAACCGGAACATCAGCGCCGCGACGGGGGTGAGCGCGAGCACCGCGCCCGAGATCAGACCGGCGGCAGGGCTGAAGCGACGGCGTACGGCCGCGTAGACGACAGCCACCGTGCCGACGCCCATCAAGACCTCGGGGAGCAGGATCGCGAACGAGCTGAGGCCGAAGAGGCGGACCGACAGGGCCATCGGCCACAGCGATGCCGGGGGCTTGTCGACGGTGATGGCGTTGGCCGCGTCCAGCGAGCCGAAGAAGAACGCCTTCCAGGACTCGCTGCCGGCCTGGACGGCCGCCGAGTAGAAGGAGTTGGCGTAGCCGGAGGCGCTCAGGTTGTAGAGGTAGAGGAGGAGGGTGGCGAGGAGGAGGCCGAGGAAGGCGGGGCGGGCCCAGCGCGGGTCCTCGGGACGGCCGCGCCACAGCCGTCGTAGGAAGGGCTGCTTGGGTTCGCCGGAGTCGGGGTCCGGCGCGGCCGGGGGTGGGCCCCAGATGGCGGTGCTCGTGCCTCTGCCGTAGGGCTCGTGGGTGTCGTGGGTGTCGTGGGTCTGCTGGTCGTAGTGGACGGTCATCGGGAGTCCCTTGAGTCGGTGTCGTGCGGGCGCACCGGCTGCAGCTGCATGGTGGCGTCCCGCCAGGTGCCGTCCGCGGCTTCACCGGCGCGGAACTGTGCGGTCTCGTACGGGTGGTGGGGCACTCGGCGCTGCGGGAGCGGACCGTGATGGCCGGGCTGCTGCGCCATGGAGAAGGTCTGCGAGGACGGGTTGTGGGGCGGGGTGTGCGAGGCGACGACCATGGACTCGGTGTCGCGTCGGTCCGGGAACACCCACGCCCGGAAGAGCAGGAAGCGCAGCACGGTCGCCGCGAGGTTGGCGGCGATGAGGACCGCGAGTTCGGTGGAGTGCGCCGGGTCGCTGGTGGCCGCGTTGAGGGCGGCGAGCGAACCGCTGGTCAGGGCGAGTCCGATGCCGAAGACGACCAGGCCCTGCGCCTGGTGGCGTACGGCGCCGCCGCGGCCGCGCACTCCGAAGGTGAGGCGCCGGTTGGCGGCCGTGTTGGCGATCGCGGAGACCAGCAGGGCGAGCGCGTTGGCGATCTGCGAGCCGGTGAAGACCCGGAAGCCGCTGTAGAGGAGCAGATAGAACAGGGTGGACAGGGCGCCGACGACGCAGAAGCCGACGAGCTGGCGGGCCAGACCTCGGGGGACGTCCTGGACGTCGCGGTCGCGGGGGTCGTCGCCGAAGGGGCGGGCGAGCCGGTCCAGCGGCAGTGCACCGGTGGTGAGCGCCTTGCCCACCCGCCACACGCCCTTGAGGTCGTCGGTCGCCGTCTTCACGATGTGGACGGTGGAGTCGGGGTCGTCGACCCAGTCGACGGGGACTTCGTGGATACGGAGTCCGGCCCGCTCGGCGAGTACCAGCATCTCGGTGTCGAAGAACCAGCCGGTGTCCTCCACCAGCGG
The DNA here is from genome assembly GCF_042740355.1 of Streptomyces sp. NPDC059010. Taxonomy (NCBI): domain Bacteria; kingdom Bacillati; phylum Actinomycetota; class Actinomycetes; order Kitasatosporales; family Streptomycetaceae; genus Streptomyces; species Streptomyces sp. NPDC059010. The sequence goes on along the minus strand of NZ_JBHYJA010000033.1, from coordinate 17,185 downwards.
CAGCAGCACCTGCGCGACATCCCGGCGGATCGCCTTGAAGCCGCACTGGGCGTCCGAGAAGCGGGCCTGGAGCGAGCCGCGCAGGATGAGGTTGTACGAGCGGCTGATGAACTCCCGCTTCGCCCCACGCACCACACGCGAGGAGCGGGAGAGACGGGAACCGATCGCGAGGTCGGAGTGACCCGAGATCAGCGGCGCCACCAGGGGGAGCAGCGCGTTGAGGTCGGTGGACAGGTCCACGTCCATGTAGGCGAGGATCGGGGCGTCCGAGGCGGACCAGACGGTCCGCAGCGCCCGGCCGCGGCCCTTCTGCTCCAGCCGGAACGCCCTGACCTCAGGGAGCTCCGCCGCCAGCCGCCGCGACACCTGGGGGGTGGTGTCGGTCGACGCGTTGTCCGCGATCGTGATGCGGAACGCGTACGGGAAGGTGCGCTTGAGGTGATCATGCAGTCTCAGCACACACGGCTGGAGGTCCTTCTCCTCGTTGTAGACGGGGATCACTACGTCCAGGACAGGCGTACCGGCGTCGCCGGCCGGGAGGTGCTCCCGCGCCGGCAGGGTGCCGGGAGAAGAGTCGGTTCGCATGGAACCGACTTTCGTCAGGCGCCCTGTTCCACCGGTGTGGTGACGCTGTGCTGTGCCTGTGAGTGCTGCTGCCAGCTCATTTCGGGGCTCGGCGGCGCGGGGAGCGCCGGCAGGTGCACCGTGAAGACGGTGCGCCCGGGCACGCTGTCGACGGTCACGGCACCGCCGTGCGCGGTGGCCACGGCTTGCACGATGGCCAGGCCGAGGCCGGTGGAGCCGGTGGCACGGGAGCGTGCGGAGTCGCCGCGGGCGAACCGTTCGAAGACGTGCGGAAGCAGATCCTGCGGGATTCCCTGCCCGTTGTCCTCGACGTCCACGCACAGCCATGGACCGCGCCGCTGAACACGGGCGGTGACGGTCGTGCCGGGTGGGGTGTGATTGCGGGCGTTGCCGAGGAGATTGACCAGCACCTGTTGCAGACGTGCCGCGTCCGCCGAGACGAGCGCGGGTTCGTCGGGCAGGTCGAGCCGCCAGTTGTGGTCCATGCCGGCGGCGCGGGCGTCGCTGATGGTGTCCACGACGAGGGGGATGAGGTCGGTCTGCTCGAACTGCAGGGGCCGTCCGGCGTCCAGCCGCGCGAGCAGCAGCAGATCCTCGACGAGCAGGGTCATACGCCCGGCCTCGGACTCGATACGGCCGAGGGCGTGCTTGGTGTCCGGGCCGACGTCTTCCCTGCCCCGTCTGGTGAGTTCGGCGTATCCCCGGATGGAGGCGAGCGGCGTACGCAGCTCATGGCTGGCGTCGGCCACGAACTGCCGGACGCGCATCTCGCTCTGCTGGCGGGAGTGCAGGGCGCCGTGGACGTGGTCCAGCATCCGGTTGAGCGCGGCACCGACCCGGCCGACCTCGGTGTGCGGGTCGGTCTCGGACTCGGGGACGCGTTCGCTGAGGTTGACCTCGCCGGTGTGCAGGGGGAGTTCGGAGACCCGGGTGGCGGTGGCGGCGACCCGGCGCAGCGGGCGGGTGGCGACGCCGACGATCACGGTGCCGGCGATACCGGCGGCGACGAGGGCGGCGGCGGTGACGCTGGCCTCGATGAGCATGAGGGTGTTGAGGGTGCTGCTGACGTCCTTGGTGGGGATGGCGACGTAGTAGCTGCGGGTGCCGTCGAGGCTGGTCCGGTACAGGACGCGGTATTCGCCGAGGCTGCCCAGGTCGACGGTGTGCTGCCGGTTGTCCTGAGCGACCTTGTTGAGCGCCGCCTCCTGGGCTTCGGTGAGGTTGTTGGCCACCATGCCGAAGCTGTCGCCCGCGGTGCTGTCGTCGGTCCGCTGGCCGACCTTGGCCTCGGTGATGACGCCGTTCCGGACCAGGGCGATGACCGTGCCGGACGACCCCGGGCCGCCGGCCCGCTTGGCGAACTCACTGAGGTCGAAGGACTGGGAGGCCTTGCCGGGCGTGTCGCTCTTGTTCGGGTCGCTCTTGCCGGGGTCGTTCTTGTTGGGGTCGGCGCCGGGAGGCTTGCCTGCGGCCCGCTCGCCGACCTCGGCGAGCTGGCTGCCCAGTTGTTCGTACAGGTGCGAACGCAGCGCGAGCGTCGTCACCGTACCGATCACCGCACACACCACGGCGATCAGCACCACGGACGCGACGACGAGCCGCGTCCGCAGGGTGCGCGGCTGACCCGCCCGTCTCTTCTGCGCACGCGGTCGTCGTCGCCCGCTCATGACGCCGCGGGCTTGATCAGATAACCGGCACCACGCCGGGTGTGGATCATCGGCTCGCGGCCGGCGTCGATCTTCCGGCGCAGGTAGGAGATGTAGAGCTCGACGACATTGGCCTGCCCGCCGAAGTCGTAGGACCAGACGCGGTCGAGTATCTGGGCCTTACTGAGCACCCGCCGCGGATTGCGCATCAGGAAGCGCAGCAGCTCGAACTCGGTGGCGGTGAGGTGGATGGACTGCCCGCCCCGCGAGACCTCGTGGCTGTCCTCGTCCAGCGTCAGGTCGCCGACCACGAGCACGGAGTCGGACCGCCGGTCGGCCGCACCGGAGCGCCGGATGAGCCCACGCAGCCGCGCGACGACCTCTTCGAGGCTGAACGGCTTGGTGACGTAGTCGTCGCCACCGGCGGTGAGCCCGGCGATCCGGTCCTCGACGGCGTCCTTGGCGGTGAGGAAGAGGACAGGAACGTCCGGCAGCTCACGGCGCAGCCGCCCCAGAACGGTCAGCCCGTCCATGTCCGGCAGCATCATGTCCAGGACGACGGCATCGGGCCGGAAGTCGCGCGCGGTCTGTATCGCGCCGGTGCCGTCACCGGCACTCCGGATCTGCCATCCCTCGTAGCGAAGGGCCATGGACAGCAGTTCGGTGATCGACATCTCGTCGTCCACCACAAGCACTCGGACGGGGCTCCCGTCCGGCCTCAGCAGTTCGGTGCGCCCCTGGGGCGAGGTCGTGGTCATGCTGGAAACAATGTCGGGGTCCTCTTAGAACACGCTTTCCGAAACCTGTGAATCTCCTGAGAAACGCACAGGAACCTCTAAGGGGGCACTTGGGTGATCGACACGAGAGACCCGCGATCACGCCGGGACACACGGCAGGACAGGGCAGGACAGGGCGGGGCACGGCGGGATACGGCGGGCCTCCCGCTCGGGAATCTCTCCCCTTCCCGGCTCAGAACAGACTGTCCTGCGCGCTTTTCTCGCGCTTGAACTCCCTTGTCGGCACGGTGAGTTCACCCTCTTTTGCCAGAGCCCCGACCGGAACCAACTCCCACCCCCGCATCAACCGCGTGTCCAGTACGACGACCCCGCCTCCGACCGCCAGATGCAGATCCGGCCCCGCAGCCGCCGCCAACCGCCCGCTCACCACCCCGCCCGCGACAAGCTCGGTCACCTCCCCGACGGCATCCGGCAGCTCCGCCAGCCCGAACGCCCCGGCGTGGTCGACCGGTTGGCAGGGCTCAGGGGTGAGGGACTCCGGCCAGCCCTCCAGCGCGACCGCCCGGGCGTGCAGGTCTCGCACCTCCGCCGCCCGCTCCGTCGCCGACATCGGCAGCGCGGACCGTACCGCCCGCTTGTCGACGTACGGAATCCGGTCCGGGACCCGCAGTGCCGCCCGCAACAGCTCCTCTGCGCGCCGTGCCGCCATCAGCGGGCCGGCGCCGAGCCAGGTGAAGCAGACCGCGCCCTGCTCCAGCAGCCGTGCCGAGCCGCGTTCAAGGGCGGTGATGCCGACCTTGGTCATCCCGGGGCCGAACCACGCCAGATATACGTGGTACGGGCGTGGATCGTCCGCGATCGTGTCCGCGGCCACCGAGTGCGCCCGGTCCAGCCGCGCACACTCCTCGCACCGCACCCCCGTACTCCGCCCCGGCACGACCGCCCGTACCGGACACGCATGTCCCCGCGCTCCCACGCATGTCCGCACTCCCCCTTCCGCGACCCCGAACGCCACCCGTTTCCCCCAGGTCAGCGCGGAGCGCCGACCGCCGTCCCACGCCAGCTCCGGGCCGTCCGCCGACCATCGCAGCCCCGAGCATCTCCATGCCTGTGCCATCGCTCACCGAGCCTAGGGGCTGCCACTGACAACGCCCCTTCAGCGACGGACTGGCCGGCTGACCCAGCTGACCGGCCGACCCGAGTGACGCGGCGAACGGGGCTGGCCCGACTGTCGCGGCCGGCCGGACCGGCCGACTCGCCCGGCGGACGCGGCTGGCCCGACTGACGCGACCGACCGGCCGGCCCGGCTGGCCGACTCGCCCGGCTTTCCCGCGCCGCCCGGCTCAACCGGCTTCCACGACAGCAGGCTCCGGCTCCCGTTCCGGCTCCCCCGCCACCGGCACCACACCCGACGACGCCCCCACGCCCGCACGCCGCCCCCGTCCCGCCAGCCGGCATCCCCAGCAGTCCGCATGCCCGTCCCGCGCCGCCGGATCGCGCGCCCCCATCCGCCACTCACCGCGCGGCCGGACACCCGGAGGCTTGCCCCATCCGGTCAGATGCAGGGCCCAGGTGACCAGGACGCTCGCCGCCAGGATCCCCAGCCCGCCCACGATCAGCGCGGGCGAGACCATGCAGATCCCCGCCCCCACCACGGCGGAACCGAACGTCGCGATCGCGGTTCCGGTCCACCCCGCGACCGTGTGCCCCTCGTCATACTGGCTCACGTGCCCTCCTCCCGAGAATCTCTCACGTCGTAAGAAGTTTAGGCACTAAATCTCTCACGAGCTAAGGTAATAAGGAAGATGCAAGCCACGCCCCGTCCCACCGCCACCCCTGCCCAGGCGCTGGAGGCGATGGACTCCCTCATCGCCGCCCACCTGCTCGGGCAGCAGGAGATGGCCCAGCGGCTGGGCCTGAACATCACCGACCTGCTCTGTTTCGCCTGCGTCCTGAAGGCCGGCGAGAACCTGCTCACGGCGGGCGAACTCGCCGAGCACGCCCACGTCACGACCGGCGCCATGACCGGCATCCTCAACCGCCTGGGACGCGCCGGCTTCATCACCCGCCGCCCGGACCCGACCGACCGCCGCCGCGTCCGCGTGGCCGCCGTCCCGGACGCGATCGCCCGCGCCGAGGAGCTCTACGGCCCCTACTACGCCCGCCTCAACGATCTCTTCGCCTCGTACTCCACCGACGAGATCGCCGTACTCACGGACTGGTTCACCCGCACGACGGGGCTCGCACAGACGTACATCGACGAGATGCGCGACCAAGACCGTGAGCAGGACCGCGACCAGGACCGCGATCGGGCACCGGACAAGGCCTGACCCCCGCGCGTCCGCTCACTCGCCCGCCCGCTCGCCCGCCCCGCGTGGTGGAGACCGCTCCACCCTCGCTCCGGTAGATCACTCCATCGTTTCCGCGCACGTACGACGGCATCGTTGGGCCCGGTTGATCCCGGCTGAAGCCAGGTGGACACCGGCTGAAGCCCGGCTGAGGCCCCGCTGAAGCCGTGCCGGGATGAGCTGAATCCCTCAGAGATTCAGGTCCGCCCGGAAGGAAGCCGCCATGGAGTCGCAGCACCCGTCGAAGCCGAGCGCGTCCCGGCCGGGCGCCCTCGCCTCCTTCGCCCGGTTCGTGGTGTGCGGCGGCGGTGTCGGGCTGCTCGCCGGGGCAGCCGTACCACTGCTGGCCACGGTGATGCCCTGGGCGCTGGCGAACGCCCTGATCACCGTCGCCTCCACCCTTCTGTGCACCGAGCTGCACGCCCTGTTCACCTTCGGCACCGGACACCGCCCGGGCCTGCGCGAACACCTCCAGTCGGCGGGCTCGGCCACCGCCGCGTACCTGGTGACGACGGCCGCGATGCTCATACTCCGCGCCGTCCAGCCGTCCCCCACGCTGCTCCGGGAACAGGCCGTCTACCTCAGCGCCTCCGGCCTCGCCGGCATCGGCCGCTTCCTGGTCCTGCGGCTGTTCGTGTTCGCCGAGCGGACGAAGGAGGCGGCGCTTGTGCCTGTGCCTGTCCCTGTGCCTGTGCCTGTCAGCCGACCGCTGTCCAGTCCTGCTCAGCTGTCCTCAAGGCCGTTCACCTCTCCCCGCGAGATACTCCATGGCCTGCCCGATCGGCCACACCTCACCGATCTTGTGCCCGATGTCGAAGAGGTTCGCCGCGTGTACGCCCGGGTCCCGGTCGCCCACCGCCTCCTCCACGACCACGGGGACAAAGCCGTGCTGCATCGCGTCGAGCGCGGTGGCTCGTACACAACCGCTCGTGGAGAGCCCCGCGATCAGCACCGTATCGACTCTGTTCACGGTGAGGTACGCAGCCAGCGACGTGCCGAAGAAGGCGCTGGGGTACTGCTTGGTCACCGTCAACTCGTCCGCCGTGGGCGCCAGTCCGTCGATGAAGTCGCCGTACGGGCTTCCCTCGGCGAACACCCGAAGCGTCGGCACCTTGCGGAAGAAGACACCACCGTCGCCGCCGTCGGCCCGGAACCGCACCCGCGTCACGACCACCGGAATCCCCGCCCGCCGTGCCCCCGCGAGCAGCGCCTTCATCGCGTCGACGGCCGGTTCGACCCCGGCGTACAGGGGGCAGTCGGGGTCCACATAGGCACGGGCCGGGTCCACCAGCAGCAGGGCGGGGGACGTACCGGGGGCGAGCTGCCCGGCCAGTCCGGCACGCTCGTAGTCGCCGTCTCGCGAGACCGCCCCGTCCCGAGGCGTTCCGGACCCGCTCACGCCCGCCGGCACTTCATCAGCGGCTGAATACGCGTACCGAAGTCCTCGATGCCCGCCAGGAAGTCGTCGAAGACCAGCATGATCCCCTTGGTGCCGTCGACCTCGGCGACCTCGTCGAGCATCCGCGCCACACTCTCGTACGACCCCACGAGCGTGCCCATGTTGAAGTTCACCGCGCCCTCGGGCAGCACGATGGTGCGGGCCGTCGAGGAGTCGTCGGCGGTGGTGTCCGAGGCCGATTCGCCCGCCATGTAGGCGAGAGCGGCACGGTCGGCGTTGTCGTGGTAGTCCCGCCACTTGGCCTGCGCCGCCTCGTCGGTCTCGTCGGCGATGACCATGAAGAGGGAGAGCGCCCCGACGTCCCGGCCGCTCGCGCGCGCCGCGTCCACCAGCGTGGCCGTGGTGTCGGAGAAGGCGAGCGGAGTGTTGACACCGCTGCCCAGGATGAAGTTGTAGTCGGCGTGCTCGGCGGCGAACCGCATACCGGTGTTGCTCTGGCCGGCGGCGACGATGTCGATGTGCCCGTTCGCCGGGCGCGGCGACAGCACGCAGTCGTCCATCTCGTAGAACTCGCCCTTGAAGTCGCTGACGCCGTCGCGCCACAGCTCCTTCATCACGGTGACGTACTCGACGGCCCGGTCGTAGCGGTTGCCGAAGTGGTCGTCGCCGGGCCAGACGCCCATCTGGGAGTACTCGCCGGGCGCCCAGCCGGTGACGATGTTGACGCCGAAGCGGCCGGGGGCGATCGAGTCGACGGTGACGGCCATGCGGGCGACGATCGCGGGCGGCAGGACCAGGATCGGCGTGGAGGCGTACAGCTTGATGCGCTCCGTGACCGCGGCCAGGCCCGCCATCAACGTGAACGACTCCAGGCAGTGGTCCCAGAACTCGGTCTCACCGCCGAACCCCTTCAGCTTGATCATCGACAGCGCGAAATCGAGCCCGTGCTCCTCGGCTTTCTGCACGATGGCCTTGTTCAGCTCGAAGGTGGGCAGATACTGCGGTGAACTCTTCGATATGAGCCAGCCGTTGTTGCCGATCGGGATGAAGACACCGATGTCCATGCCGCTCCTCAGCGGGTTGTCAGCGGGTGGGGGGTACGCAGGTGATGCCGAGCGGCTGTTTCACGTGAAACAGCCGCGGACTTCAACTCGACGATTCAGCTCAATGATTCAACTCAACGATTCAACCTGTCGCGTCAACTCCACGCTAATCATGGGTGGTTGACGGCCTGTCGAGCAGCGGGATGAGGGGCGTAAGGATCTTGCGAAGCATCGATTCGGTTGAGCATGGAACGGTAAAGTCCGCACCATGAACGCTCGGCTGGCACTGCTCGGCACGGTGGCCCCCGGTGTCGCGGAAAGCGAAGTCTTCCGGCTGGCCCTGCAGCATGCGGTGGGCGAGCTGGGCGCGCTCGGCGGCATGATCCACCTCCGGGGCCCGATGTCCGCACTGCGCCTGGTGTCGACGGCCGGAATCCCGCCCGCCCTCACCCGCGGCTGGGAGATCATCGACCAGGAGGGCCCGCTGGCCCCGGCCCGCGCACTGCACGAGGGCAACGGCGTCTGGGTCCCGCTGAGCCCGTCCGGAGCGGTCGGCACCCCGGACGCCGCCTGGCCCGGCACCGGCCTCGCCGCGCTGCCGATGTACAGCAACAACCGCAGCACCGGCGCCCTCAGCGTCCTGATGGGCGACGAGGGCGAACCGGCCTTCGAGCACTGGGAGTTCCTGCGTGCCGTCATCGCCTGGACCGAGGACCGTATGGTCCAGGCGCCGCCGCCCAGCGGGCCCGCACAGCCGGAGCCGAACGGCGAGCGGCAGCGCCAGGCGCTGAAGGAGGTCAGCGTCGGCTCCTGGGACTGGAACATCCGCACCGGCGACCTGATCTGGGACGAAGCCGCCCTGGAGCTGTACGGCACCCGGCCGCAGGACTACACCGGCAAGGTCGAGAACTGGATGCGCTGCGTCCACCCCGACGACCTCCCGCCGACGCTGGCGGCGGCCGACCGGGCGATCCGCGAGGGCGGCGTCTTCGAGGCCGAGTACCGGGTGCGCAAGCTCGACGGCACCTGGGGCTGGACACAGGCCCGCGCCAGGGCGACGTACGACGAGAGCGGTGAGCCGCACCGGATGATCGGCGTGGGCTGGGACAGCGACGAGCCCCGGTCCGCCCGTGACGCGCTCGGCCGGGCCCTGCGCCATATGAGCGACGGCTTCCTTTCGATGGACGACGACTGGCGCATCACCTTCGCCAACGTGGAGGCCGAACGCACCCTGGGCTTCTCCGAGGAGGAGCTGTTCGGCCGACTGCTGTGGGACCTGCCCGCCGCGGAACAGGTGCCCGGCCTGGAGATCCGCTGCCGGCAGGCCGCCGCCGCGGAGAAGTCGATCAGCTTCGACGTACGGCTGCCCAACGGGCGCCTGTGCCATCTGCGGCTGGTCCCGGGCCCCGACGGGCGCACGATCTACTTCACCGACGTCACCGAGCGGCGGCGACTGGAGGAGGAACGCCGGTCCGCCGAGCGGGCGGCCTCCGAACGGGCCGCGCGGATAGCGGAGTTGACGGCCGCGCTCGCCAAGGCGACGACCTCGAAGGACGTGGTGGACGCGGTCGCCCGCGGGGTGCTGCCGCCGTTCGAGGCGACCGGCCTGGTGGTGCAGGCCGTGGAGGGCGACCGGCTGCACACCGTCGGATCCGTCGGCTACCCCGAGGACATCCTCGCCGTCCTCGACGGCCGCGAACGCACCGAACCCAGCCCGTTGTGGGACGCCATACTGGCCGGCGCCCCGCTGTTCATGTCCTCCCCGCAGGAGTTCGCCGCCCGCTACCCGGACATCGCCGACCTGCCCGACCGGGCCGGCAAGCAGGCCTGGGCGCTGCTCCCGCTCACCGCCTCCGGCCACACCTTCGGCATCTGCGCGGTCACCTTCGACCACCCGCGCCGCCTCACCGACGAGGAGCGCACCCTCCTCGCCGCGACCAGCGCCCTGGTCGCCCAGGCACTGGAACGGGCCCGCCTCTTCGACGCCGAACACACCCGGTCCCGCGAACTCCAGCGCAGCCTGCTCCCCCGCGACCTGCCCACCCACCCCGCCTGCACGGCCGCGGCCCGCTACCTCCCGGCCGGCCAGGGCATGGACGTCGGCGGCGACTGGTACGACATCATCCCGCTCTCCGGCGGCCAGGTGGCGCTGGTCGTGGGCGACGTGATGGGCCACGGCCTCCCCGAGGCGGCGACGATGGGCCGACTGCGCACCGCCGTCCACACCCTGGCCGACCTCGAACTGCCGCCCGACGAGATCATGAGCCACCTCAACGACATCGTCGGCGCGATGGGCGAGGAGTCGTATGTGACCTGCCTCTACGCCTTGTACGACTCCACGACCAGGGTCTGCTCCATAGCGAGGGCGGGCCACCCGCCACCCGCCCTGCTCCACCCGGACGGCACGGTCGTGTACCCGCCCCTGTCGGCCGACCCGCCCCTCGGCGCGGCGGAACCCCCCTTCGAGACGACGGAGATCCCGGTCCCCGAGGGCAGCGTGCTCGCCCTCTACACCGACGGTCTGGTCGAGTCGTCGAAGCGCGAGATGGACGAAGGCATGGCGGCCCTGGCCGACGTCCTCGGCACCTCCCACACGGACGGCACGGCGAAGGACCTGGAACAGCTCTGCGAGCGCGTCACCGCCGCCCTCCTCCCCGCCGACCACCAGGCCGCCGACGACGCGGCCCTCCTCCTGGCCCGCCTGCACGCCCTGCCCACGTCCCGGATGGCCGCCTGGCCCCTCCCCAAGGACCCGAGAGCGGCGGGCCAGGCCCGCGCCCTGATCCGCGATCAACTGGCGACCTGGGGCCTGGACACCCTCACCCCCACCACCGAACTCCTGGCCAGCGAGCTGGTCGGCAACGTCATCCGCCACGCCAAGGGCCCCCTCCGCCTACGCCTTCTGCACGGCGCCACCCTCGTCTGCGAGGTCTTCGACGGCAGCCTGACGATGCCCCGCATACGCCGCGCGACGGAAACCGACGAGGGCGGCCGCGGCCTCCAACTGGTCACGGCCCTGTCCCAACGCTGGGGCACCCGCTACACACCGACAGGCAAGTGCATCTGGACGGAACAGCCCCTGCACACCCCGGATCCACACCGCGAGCAAACCCCCGCCGACCCCCTGGAGCGCATGTTCCTGAGCGTCCCGGGCCTGGGCGAGGACTTCGACGGCGACCTGGAGTCACTGACCTTCGGCGACCAGGAGTTGTAGCCACGACGCCCGCGGGCACGGCAGGTGCGGACGCGACCCACGAGAGTCCGCCCGCCCGGTCCCGCAAAGGCGCCCGACAACAAGAAACGCCAGAGGCCCCGGATCTCTCCGGGGCCTCTGATCTATGTGCACTCGGCAGGATTCGAACCTGCAACCTTCTGATCCGTAGTCAGATGCTCTATCCGTTAAGCTACGAGTGCTTGTTCTGTTTTCCCGCCGCTTCCGGCCCTTTCGGCCCGCTCGCGGCGACAGGAAGAACATTACATGACCGGCGCCGCCATGTGAAATCCGTTTGCTATACCCCTTGTGACCTGGGGAAACACCATCTTGGGCGAGGTCTGTGAACGACGAAGCCCCGGTCCGTCGGACCGGGGCTTCGTGATCGAGCGCGGAGGCGGAGGGATTTGAACCCTCGATGGGCTTTAAGGCCCAAACCGCATTAGCAGTGCGGCGCCATAGACCGGACTAGGCGACGCCTCCAGCACAGCCGCTCGCGCGAGCGCGATTGGTGCGTGCAGATGATGACACAGTCGAGCGTGGTGTCACCAATCGACGTCCACGGTACTAGGCCGGGAGGCCACAGGGCAAAGCCCTTCCCGGCGCGCTTCGCGTCGCGCTTCGTGTCGCGCAACGTCGGAGGGCTCACGGCGTTAGTCAGGTCATGTTGCAGGTCAATCGTTCCGCCGCGCCCGGGCGCCTCCGCCGGATCCTCTTCGTCGCCGCCGGGTCCCTCGTCGCCGCCGGATCCGCCACCGCCGCGCCGGCCTCCGCATACGCCCAGGCCGCGCCGCTCCCCCTGACACCTCCGTCGATCCAAGAGCCCGGCCGCTCCGGCGACCACCTCACGATCACCGTCCGCGACGCCGGCAACGGCGCCGACGGCACCTTCGAGCTGTACTGCCACCCCGGCGGCGGTGATCACCCCGATGTCGCCGAGGCCTGCGCCACGCTCGACCGCGGCACCCGGTGGGGCAAGGACGCCTTCGCCCCCGTACCGGAAGACACGCTCTGCACCATGCAGTACGGCGGACCGGCCACCGCGCATGTCACCGGGACCTGGGCCGGGCGGCCCGTCGACGCGCGGTACGACCGCGGTGACGGGTGCCAGATCGGCCGGTGGGACCGGCTTGTGCCGGTACTGCCCGATCTGCGACAGGAAGGACGGTCGTAGACCGAGACGAGGAAGCGGGGTCTCCGGTACGTCGGTGTGGTGGATGTACAGGTGTCGTACAGGCTTTCCAAGGGGGACGCACCGGCTCCGTAAATGTCCCGCGAAGGTCTCGCGAAAACGGAAGGTTGCTGGAAGGAGGCGGGCAGGACGTCTGCGCTGGCGGTCATACGTTCTGGGTCACTTCGTCGTGCGACCTGCCTCTCATCCGGCGTCGCGAGCGCAACCCCAGCCCTTAGACTCCCTCGCGTGACACGCTGCGGGCCGGTTGGCAAGATGGCCTGAGCGGTCGGCAAGGTGCGGTAACAGGGAGGAAGCGTCTCGTGAGCAGCAGGCCATCCCGAGGCGCTGCTCGCCTCGCAGCCATACTCGACGCGCTTCCCGATGCGTTGGTGCTGGTCAACGCCAATGGGACCGTCGTCAACGCCAACACCATCGCCCTGGAGGCCTTCGAGGCGCCGGGGACCGCGTTGGTCGGGCGCGGGCTGCTCGATCTGCTGCCGCACTTCGACTCCAAGCTCATCCCGGGGTCCATGCGGCGGCCCGATCACATGGACCCGCAGGGGCGGACCAAGCCGACCCGGATGATGGCCCGGCGGACGGACGGCAGCGAGTTCCCGGTCGAAGTCACGTCCGCGAATCTTGAGAACGGGCAACAGGCCTACGACAGCTACGGCTACACCGGTGACGAGCTGCTCATGCTCGTCGTGCGGGACCTCTCCGGGACCGTCGACACCGAGGCCGAGCTGGCTCGTTCGCAGCGGCAGACCGAGATGATCCTGCGGGCCGCGTCCGAGGGTGTGATCGGGACCGACACCGACGGCCGGATCGTCCTCGTGAACCCGGCGGCCGCTCAGATACTGGGTTACCGGGCCAGTGACCTGGGAGGCCGGGAGCTCCACACGCTCGTACTCCACTCACGTGCCGACGGATCGCCCTTCCCGTACGAGGAGTCCGCGCTCGCCGACACCCTGCGCTCCGGACGCAAGCACCGGGTGCGCGGTCAGGTGCTGTGGTCCAAGGGCGGGGACAAGGTCTCCGTCGATCTGACGACCGCGCCCGTGCGCGACGGCGAACAGCTCGTCGGCGCCGTGATGACCTTCGCCGACCGCCGGCCCTACGACACCCTCGCCGAGGAGAAGGACGCCGCTCAGCAGCGGCACGAGGAGGAGCTGGAGCGGCTCGCCGAGGAGCACGCCTCCGAGCTGACGGCCCTGCGGCAGAAGCATGTGGCCGAGGTCGAGGAGCTGCAGGAGCGGCACCACGAGGAGCTCGCCGCCGGTGAGGACCGGTACGCGGCGCTCGGGGAGCGCGAGAAGGACCGGTTCGAGGCGCTGGCGGGCCGGCACGAGCAGCTGCTGACGCTGCTCGGGCGTTCGCTGCGCGGACCGCTCGACGAGCTGCGCCGTGAGCTGGCCGCGCTCGCCGCGGACGACGCGGGGCAGTTGTGGCCCGAGGCCAACCAGGTGCTGCATCACCTGTCGGCCGGGTACTCGCGGATCACCACGCTGATCGACAACGTCCTCGGGTACCAGCGGCTCGACACGGGTGGCGACACGGTCTCCCGTACGAAGGTGATGCTCGACGCCGTCGTCGCCGCGGGTGTCGACGGGGCCGTGGAGCTCATCGGGCCGGGACGGGTGCAGTTCGCCGTGCACGCGCCGCCCATCGAGGCCGAGGTCGACCCGCAGGCCCTCGCCACCGCGCTCGCGCATCTCGTCGCGGACGTCGCGGGGGTCGACGCGACCGGCAACGCGCCCGTGTCGGCTGGCGGTTACATGGACAACACCGTCGTCGTCGCGGCGGCGCAGCGCGGTGAGGTCGTACGGATCGAGGTGCGTGGGCCGTACGCCGGGGGAGACCCGGTGCACGAGCCGATCGTGCGCGGGATCGTGCGGGCCCACGGCGGTGTGCTGCAGACGCACGAGGTGCCGGGGATGAGCGGCAACGCGTACGTCCTCGAAGTACCGATCGGGGGCGGGGCCGGGGCCGTTGTCGCCGACGGCGTCGACCCCGCTGCCGGTGCGGCCGGTGCGGCCACCGGAGCCGGTGACGGGACCGAGGGTGCCGAGGGCGGTGCCGAGCAGAGTGCCGGGAGCGGGCGGCGGCGGGCCCGGCGGTCCTCCGTGGACGCCTTCCTGGACAGCGGCGACGTGCCCGACGCCGACGCTGGCGCCGATGCCGAGGGCGCGGCGCCCACCGGACGGCGGCGCAGGCGCGCGGCCGCGCCGCAGCTCCCGCAGGGCGCGGGGGACGGTGACGGCGAGGTCTCCGGCGGTACGGGACGACGCCGCGGGCGACCCGCCGAGGGCGGCGGGGACGGTGTCGCCGAGGGCGCCGTCGTCATGGCCGCCGAGCATGCGGCGGGCACTGCGGCCACCGGCAACGGCCTGGGTGGGACGGTGCCGCCGCAGGGCGTGCCCGCGCCCGGCGGACGACGTGCCCGGCGGGACGGGGAGCAGCACGCTCTGCCGCCCGCGCTGCCCGCGGGTGGTGACGGCGCCCAGCAGGGTTCCGCGCCGGGTTCGGGTACAGGTACGGGTACGGGTATGGCGGGCTCGGGTGAGGCTGCTCAGCCGACCGGGCGGCGTCGGCGTGCCCTGGCCGCGGCGTCCGAGCGTGCTGCCGCGCAGGCGCAGGCTCAGGAGGCGGGGCCTCGGAAGGTGTTCGCGCTGCCGCCCGCCGAGGCGGACCGGGCTGGCGCGCCCGGGGTGGAGGGGCAGGGTGGCCCTGAGCCGACCGCGGCTCCGGCACCCGCTGCGGCTTCGGCCACGGCTACGACTGCGACTGCGGCGCCCGCTGCTTCGGCTGGGGCTCCCGTGCAGACTCCGGGTGCGGTTCCGGGGCAGGTTCCGGCTGCCGTGCAGGCTCAGCAGCCTCCGGCTCGGGGCCACGGGCATGCTCAGGGGCACCCGGCGGCCCCGGCTCCGGTTCCGGCTCCCGGGCAGGGCGCTCCCGCCGACGTCCTCGTCGACGAGGGCCGGCACGACGCCGTACCGCACGACCAGGCCGACGACCACACCCCGCCGCAGCCGCATCCGACCAGCGCGCCGACCGGGCGTCGCCGACGGGCCGTGGGCCAGCCGGCCGGCGCGGCCGGGACGTCTGCGCAGGAGGTTCCGGCGCAGGCCGCCGCCGCTCAGTCCGCCGCCGCTCAGGTTGCCGGGCAAGCGGCTCCGGGGCAGGTGGCTCCCGGACAGCCGGTACCGGTGCAGGGGCAGCCCCAGCCGGTTCCCGGTCAGGCCGCGGCCGCGCAGGCGGTTCCGGGTCAGGCCTTGCCGGCCGAGGCGACCCCCGGTCAGGGCATCCCCGGTCAGGGCGTCCCCGCGCAGGGCACGCCGGGCCAGGTCGCCCCGGCCCCGCAGCCGTGGCCCGCTGCCGACGACACGCCCGGCGCCGGGACCGCCGTACCGGCGAACGGCGCCGCAAGCCCCGTACCGCCGAATCCGGCCGCTCCTCAGCAGGCCCGGCCCCAGCCCGCCCCCGGCACTCCGGCTCCGGGCACGCCGCTGCCCGCCGAAGCCGCGGCGGCGGTGCCGGCCGCACAGCAGCAGCGTGCGGCGCAGCCGCTCCCGGCCGAGGCCGCCGCTCCGGGTGCGCCCGGGGCTCCCGTCGACCCGAACTCGACGCAGGGGCGGGCGATCAGTGTGCGGACCCTGGGGCAGGGGGTGCCGTTCACGCGGCAGGCGGCACAGGTGCAGCAGCCCTCGCAGGCCGCGCAGCCCGCGCTTCCTCAGGCGCCACAGCCGTCACAGTCAGCGCAGCCGTCACAGGCGTCGCAGTCTTCGGCCACGCCTCCCCCGCATCAGACCGCGGGCGGCGGACGGCGTCGCAAGCTGGGTACGCCGCCCGACCCCGCCGCTCGGGCCTCCGCCTCGGCGGAGCAGACGGCACGGCCGCATCCGCCGGCCGAGAAGCCGGTGCCCGCGCAGCAGACGCCCTCGCAGCAGATGCCCGCGCAGCCGTCGCTCGGTGGGCAGCAGCAGCCGTCGCTGGCCGGGCAGTCGCGGCCGGCGCCGTTGACCGACGGCGCCGGACGGTCGTACGCCATAGGCGCGCCGGACGAGAACGCCGCCGAGGGGCCCGAGCCGCTGGACGGGCCGGGCGGTGCCATCGAGGTGGCCGACACGCCGCGCCCGCAGCCGTTGGACGACGAGCTGCCGCCGGAGCCGCTCGACAACCCGCGTCGGCTGCTGGTGTGGCCCGCGCCGGATGTGACGACCCAGCAGGCGCTGAGCGACCGTGGCTACCGGCCCGTCATCGTGCACTCGCGCGAGGAGGTGGACGCGCAGATCGCGGCGTTCCCGGCCGCGCTGTTCGTGGACCCGCTGACCGGGCCGATCACCCGGACCGCGCTGCAGTCGCTGCGGCAGGCCGCCGTCGCGGCCGAGGTGCCGGTGATGGTGACGGCGGGGCTCGGACAGGCCTCGCGGGAGGCCGCGTACGGCGCCGACCCTGCCGTACTGCTGAAGGCGCTGGCCCCTCGGGACAGCGAGCAGCACCCGCCGCGCGTCCTGCTCATCGAGGAGCACGCCGAGATCGCGCTGGCGCTGACCGCGACGCTGGAGCGGCGCGGGATGCAGGTGGCGCGGGCCGCGAGCGACACCGACGCGGTGACGCTGGCGGGCGACTTCCGGCCGAACCTGGTCGTGATGGACCTGCTGCAGGTGCATCCCCGCCGGGCCGGGATCGTCGACTGGCTGCGCGCGAACGGGCAGCTCAACCGCACCCCGCTCGTCGTCTACACCGCCGCCGTCGACCAGGCCGACCTGCCCAGCCTGGCCTCCGGCGAGACGGTCCTGTTCCTCGCCGAACGGTCCACCAGCGCCGAGGTCCAGGCACGGATCGTGGATCTGCTGTCGCGGATCGGCACCAACTGACCGACGGTACGGTCGCGCCCCTGAAAGGGGCGCGGTGGGAGGGGCGCGGGGGGCCCCCCAACAACCGCCGACCCACCCACCCACACCCCCACCACCCCCCCCGCCCCGCCCAGCCCCGACGCCCCGTGGCACCACGCTCGCCCGGCCTTCGACGAGCCGGAACCG
>NZ_JBHYJA010000032.1:54820-115307 GCF_042740355.1 Streptomyces sp. NPDC059010 | reverse complement strand
CCCAGCGTGCCCAGCAGAGAGAGGACCAGGACTTGAATGACAACGAGCCGGATCTGGACGCGCGGCGTCCGGCCCGTCTCAGGGATATTGGTCACTGCCGCTTCCTCCCCCTCTCAGTGCGTGTACGAATGCGAGCCGTACAGGTTCGGGTGTTCGAGTGATGAACGCGAGTGTCTGTGTACGAGTGAGGAACGAAGGGCCCAGGAGCCCGGGTTCCGCCCGGCCTCACTCGTTCCGGTGAACTCTCCTGCGGTCACAGCCGCTTGACCCCCTTGATGCGCCCGGCGCGCGCCGTTCGCGCCCGCCCGGCCTTCATCTTCAGGCTGCCCAGCCCGCCCCGCTGGCTGCCGATGCGCAGGCCGGTGCCGCCGGAGAGCCAGCCGGAGGAGATGTTCGGCTTCTTCGCCTGGGAGTTGGTCTCGGCGAGCGGGTCGTTCTCCGCGCGCCGGGCCAGCGCCATGATCCCGGGCACCACGAACGGCGCGAGCAGCAGGTCGTACAGCGCGGCCGTGAACAGCAGACTGCCGAGGCCGACGTGGCGGGCGGCGGTGTCCCCGACGAGGGCGCCGACACCGGCGTACAGCAGCGTCGCGCTGATCGCGGCGACGACCACGACCACCATCGGCCCGGTGGCCGACTTCAGCCGGCCGCTCTCCGGCTTGATGAGCCCGGCGAGGTAGCCGATCACACACAGCACCAGCGCATAGCGGCCGGCGGCATGATCGGCGGGCGGGACGAGGTCGGCGAGCAGGCCGGCGCCGAAGCCGACGAGGGCGCCGCCGACATGGCCGTAGACCATGGCGAGGCCCAGCACGGTGAGGAGGAGCAGGTCGGGTACGGCGCCCGGGAGGTGGAGGCGGGAGAGCACGCTCACCTGAAGGACCAGGGCGACGACGACCAGGGAGGACGAGAGCAGGATTCGGTTGACGCGCATGGGGCTTCAGCTCCTACTGCTCTTGCTCGTACTGGTTCTGGGCATCCGCTGGAGGTTGGTACTGACCATCCGCCTGAGGCTGGTTCTGTCCGTCGGCCTGCGGCTGCTCCTGGCCGTCGCCCGGGAGCTCGGCGCCCGGGGTGACGGTGACCGTCACGGTCGGCCTCGGGGTCGGCTTGGGCTTGTCGGGGAGCACCGTGTTGCGTGGGTCGTGCTCGGGGGCCTGGACGACGACGCCGACGATGTCGAGCTTGCTGAAGCCGACGTACGGCGTGACGTACAGGGTGCGGGTCAGGTTGCCGCCGGAGGGGTCGACTCGTGAGACGACGCCGACCGGGACGCCGGGCACGAACGGCTTGTCGGCCTGCGAGCCGAAGGTGACGAGACGGTCGCCCTTCTTCACCTCGGCCTTGCCGTTGAGGAGTTCGACGCGCAGCGGCCGGTCGCCCTGGCCGGAGGCGAAGCCGAGCTCGTCGCTGGACTCCATGCGGGTACCGACGGTGAAGTCGGGGTCGTTGGCGAGCAGCACGGTCGCGGTGTTGGGGCCGACGGTGGTGACCCGCCCGACCAGCCCGTCCCCGTTCAGGACGGTCATGTCGCGCTTGATGCCGTCGTTGGCACCGACGTCGATGGTGATCGTCCAGGAGAAGCCCTGGGCAGCTCCTATGGCGATGACCTCGGCGCCCTTGATGCCGTACTGCCCCTTGCCCGCGATCTTCAGCATCTTGTCGAGCTGCTTCAGCCGGCTGCGGTCACGGTCGTCACTGCCGAGCTTCGCCTTGAGGGCGGCGTTCTCCTGCTCCAGCCGGGCGAGCCGGTCATGGCGCTCACCGGAGTCACGGATCGCGGCGACCGCGTTGCCGACCGGGTTCACCGCGGCCGACACACCGTCCTCGATCGGGCCGAAGACCGTGGCGGCGGCATGGCGGGCACCGTCGACCGGTGAATCCTCCCCACCACGGATGTCCACCGTGATCAGCGCGAACGCGATGGCGATCAGCAGCACCAGGAGCAGCCGGCTCTCTCGTGTGTCCCTCACGTGCGGCGGCCGTGCCCTTCCTCATAGGAATTCGGGAAACCCCCGGTAAACCCGCGGGGTTCTGTATACGGAGTTGACGGAGTTGGTACGCGGAGCTGGATGAGAAGTTTTGAGGCTCATCGGGGAGCTTATGCCTCCATATCAACGATCCGCCGTACGAGAGGAGATCATCCCGTACGGCGGAATCGAAGAGTTACCTCATCTGCGCGGCTGGGCGTCCAGCACCTGCTGCAACGCCTCGAACTCCTCGACGCACTTGCCCGAGCCGAGCGCCACGCTGTCCAGCGGGTCCTCGGCGATGTGGATCGGCATGCCGGTCTCGCGGCGCAGCCGCTCGTCGAGGCCGCGCAGCAGGGCGCCGCCGCCGGTCAGAACGATTCCTCGGTCCATGATGTCGCCGGACAGCTCCGGCGGGCACTTGTCGAGGGTCGTCTTCACGGCGTCGACGATCGCGTTGACCGGTTCCTCGATGGCCTTGCGTACCTCGGCCGCGGAGATGACGACGGTCTTCGGCAGCCCGGAGACGAGATCCCGGCCGCGGATTTCGGTGTGCTCGTCGGAATCGAGATCGTACGCCGAACCGATCGTGATCTTGATCTGCTCGGCCGTCCGCTCACCCAGCAGAAGGGAGTACTCCTTCTTGATGTGCTGGATGATCGCGTTGTCCAGCTCGTCGCCCGCGACGCGGATGGACTGGGCGGTGACGATGCCGCCGAGGGAGATGACCGCGACCTCCGTGGTGCCGCCGCCGATGTCGACCACCATGTTGCCCGTGGCCTCGTGGACCGGCAGGCCGGAGCCGATGGCCGCGGCCATGGGCTCCTCGATGATGTGCACCTGACGGGCGCCGGCCTGGGACGACGCCTCGATGACGGCGCGACGCTCGACGCCCGTGATGCCGGAGGGCACACAGACGACGACTCGCGGACGAGCCAGATACCGCCGCTTGTGGATCTTCAGGATGAAGTAGCGGAGCATCCGCTCGGTGATCTCGAAGTCGGCGATCACGCCGTCCTTCAGCGGGCGTACGGCAACGATGTTGCCCGGCGTGCGCCCGATCATCTTCTTCGCTTCGGCGCCGACCGCGAGGATGCCACCGGTGTTGGTGTTGATCGCGACGACGGACGGCTCATTGAGTACGATCCCGCGACCCCTGACGTACACCAGCGTGTTGGCGGTCCCGAGGTCGACAGCCATGTCACGGCCGATGAACGACATTGAGTTCCCCATCAGGATTCGTCTGGCCTTCCTGGGAGCTTTTGATGGCTTTTCAGGTCGGCGAAGTGGGTGCTGTGACGTGAAGGCTTCCATCGTAGACGCGCCTTCGCGAACACTGCGGGAGGGTCTTCGCCATTGTCAGCAGATGACGAACCGCCCCGCTTGTGGAGACGGGCCATCGGGGGCACTCGTTCCCTCGATCGCCACGCATATGCACACCGGTGTGGGGATTACCGGGAGCTACCGGAACTTCGGCCCCCCACACCTCGTTTTTACGACGGCTGCGAGCTACGCGCGACCCGGGAAGAAGATCTTCACCTCGCGCTCGGCGGACTCCTCGGAGTCGGAGGCGTGGATCAGGTTCTCGCGCACGATCACGCCGTAGTCACCACGGATGGAGCCGGGCGCGGCGGCGATCGGGTCGGTCGGACCGGCCAGGGCCCGCAGCCCCTCGATGACCCGCTCGCCCTCGACGATCAGCGCGACGACCGGACCGGAGGCCATGAACTCCACCAACGGCTCGTAGAAGGGCTTGCCCTTGTGCTCGCCGTAGTGCTGCTCCAGCGTCTCCTGGTCCAGGGTGCGCAGCTCCAGCGCGGTGATCTGCCAGCCGGCCTTGCGCTCGATACGGCTGATGATCTCGCCGGTCAGGCCGCGGCGGACAGCGTCGGGCTTGAGCAGGACGAGGGTGCGCTGGGTCACGGGAGGGCTCCTTCTTACAGCCGGTGGTGCGGTGGGATGAGGTTACAGGGCGTGTCCGCGCCCCTGTTACGCAGTGTCAGCTTGGACTGAAGCACCGCACGCGTTGTACTCAGGCGCCGGACGGGCTGGTTTTGTCACCCTGCGCCGCGAAGCGCGCCTTCGCCTCGTCGACCTTTCTTCCGAAATGCACCGACGCCCACCACAGCGCCGCGAAGATCACGCCCAGCACGAACATCGTGGGGACGATGAAGCCGGAGGCGATCAGCGCGATCTGCAGCGCCCAGCCGAGGGCGACACCGCCGGGGCGGGTCACCAGGCCGCACAGCAGCACGCACAGGAACATCGCGATTCCGCTGACCGTCCACACCTGCGCCATGGACAGGTCGGGGTCCTTCATGGCGACCAGACCGGCGAAGCCGATGACGAAGAACTCGCCGATCAGCGTCGAGGAACAGAGCGTACGCATTCTTCGGACTCAGCCCTTCCCCAGGAGCAGCCGGGCTTCGCCGACCGTGATGACCGACCCGGTGACCAGCACACCGCCGCCCGCGAACTCGCCCTCCTCCTCGGCCAGCGTGATCGCGGCCTCCAGGGCGTCCGGCAGCCGCGGCTCGACCTGCACCCGCTCGTCGCCGAACACCTCGACGGCGATGGCGGCGAGTTCGTCGGCGTCCATGGCGCGCTGGGTGGAGTTCTGCGTGACGACGACCTCGGCGAAAATCGGCTCGAAGGCCTCCAGCAGCCCCCGCACGTTCTTGTCGCCGCTCGCGCCCACGACCCCGATCAGCCGGCTGAAGTCGAACGCCTCCCCGATCGCGTCGGCGGTGACCCGCGCGCCGGCCGGGTTGTGAGCGGCGTCCAGCACGACGGTCGGAGAGCGTCGTACGACCTCCATCCGACCCGGCGAGGCGACGGCGGCGAACGCCTTGCGGACCGTGTCGATGTCCAGCTGCTCGGCCCGCGCGGCACCGACACCGAAGAACGCCTCCACCGCGGCGAGGGCGACGGCGGCGTTGTGCGCCTGGTGCGCGCCGTGCAGCGGCAGATACACCTCGGGGTACTCACCGCCCAGCCCGCGCAGCGTGACCAGCTGCCCACCGACGGCGACCTGACGTGCGACGACGCCGAACTCCAGCCCTTCACGGGCCACCGTGGCGTCGACCTCCACGGCCTTCTTCAGCAGCACCTGCGCCGCGTCCACCGGCTGCTGGGCCATGATCACGGTCGCGTCCTGCTTGACGATCCCGGCCTTCTCGGTGGCGATCTCACCCGGAGTGGAGCCCAGCCGGTCGGTGTGATCGAGGTCTATGGGGGTCACGACGGCGACATCACCGTCGATGACGTTGGTGGCGTCCCAGGAGCCGCCCATCCCGACCTCCACGACGGCGACGTCGACCGGCGCGTCGGCGAACGCCGCGTACGCCATGCCCGTCAGCACCTCGAAGAAGGACAGGCGGTACTCCTGCGAGGAGTCGACCATCTCGACGTACGGCTTGATGTCGTTGTACGTCTCGATGAAGCGCTCGGCGGAGATCGGGGCGCCGTCCAGGCTGATCCGCTCGGTGATCGACTGGACGTGCGGCGAGGTGTAGCGGCCGGTGCGGAGCTCGAAGCCGCCGAGAAGGGCCTCGATCATGCGGGCCGTCGACGTCTTGCCGTTGGTGCCGGTGATGTGGATCGAGGGGTACGCCCGCTGCGGCTCGCCCAGCACGTCCATGAGTGCGGCGATACGGCCGACCGAGGGCTCCAGCTTGGTCTCGCCCCAGCGCGTCGCCAGCTCCGCCTCGACCTCGCGCAGCGCCTTGTCGACCTCGGGGTCCTCGGGGCGCGCGGGTACGTCTGCCTG
This sequence comes from Streptomyces sp. NPDC059010, assembly GCF_042740355.1. Classification (NCBI taxonomy): domain Bacteria; kingdom Bacillati; phylum Actinomycetota; class Actinomycetes; order Kitasatosporales; family Streptomycetaceae; genus Streptomyces; species Streptomyces sp. NPDC059010. The sequence goes on along the minus strand of NZ_JBHYJA010000032.1, from coordinate 109,568 downwards.
CGGCTGGCCGCCCTGGGTGCGCAGGGTTCGGCTGCCGGCCTCGATGACGGCGAGGTCGGGGTCGCGGTCGGTCTCGGCTTCGATGATCTCGTCGAAGGGGTCGTCGCTCTCACTCACGGGGTCAGTCTACGGAGGGGGACTGACAGTGCGCCCAGGGAGTGGGGTGGTGCGGGTTGACGGGCGGCCAACGGTCGGTGGGGGGCGGTCGCGCAGTTCCCCGCGCCCCTGAGTGGGCAAAGGCCCCCTGTGCCACATCGCACAGGGGGCCTTCAGTCACGTAAAGCGGCTCACGCTTCCGGCAGGCGCTCCAGCTGCGCCGCGATCCGCGCGATGTCCTCCTCGGCCTTCGCCAGACGGCCGCGGATCTTCTCCACGACGTTGTCCGGTGCCTTCGCCAGGAACGCCTCGTTGCCGAGCTTGGCCGTGGCCTGGGCCTTCTCCTTCTCGGCGGCGGCGAGGTCCTTCGCGAGGCGCTTGCGCTCCGCTGCCACGTCGATCGTGCCGGAGAGGTCGAGGGCGACCTCGGCGCCGGCGATCGGGAGGGTAGCCGTCGCCGTGAAGTTCTCACCCTCCGGCTGGAGGCGCAGCAGCTGGCGGATGGCCGGCTCGTGCGGGGCGAGAGCCGTGCCGTCGAGGGTCAGGCGGGCCGGGACGCGCTGGCCCGGCTGCAGGCCCTGGTCGGCACGGAAGCGGCGGACCTCGGTGATGACCGACTGGAGCGACTCGATCTCCTGCTCGGCGCCCTTGTCACGGAAGCCGCTGTCGCCCGGCCACTCGGCGATCACGATCGACTCGCCGCCGGTGAGGGTGGTCCACAGCGTCTCCGTGACGAACGGGACCACCGGGTGCAGCAGCTTGAGGGTGACGTCGAGGACCTCGCCGAGGACGCGCTTGGAGACTTCGGCCGCCTCGCCGCCCGCCTGGAACGTCGTCTTCGACAGCTCGACGTACCAGTCGAAGACCTCGTCCCACGCGAAGTGGAAGAGGGCGTCGGACAGCTTGGCGAACTGGAAGTCCTCGTAGAAGGCGTCGACTTCGGCGACGACCGAGTTGAGGCGGGAGAGAATCCAGCGGTCCGTGGACGACATCGCCGACGCGTCGGGCAGCGGGCCGTCCACCGTCGCGCCGTTCATCAGCGCGAAGCGGGTCGCGTTCCAGATCTTGTTGGCGAAGTTGCGGGAACCCTGGACCCAGTCCTCGCCGATCGGGACGTCGACACCGGGGTTCGCACCACGGGCGAGAGTGAACCTCAGCGCATCGCTGCCGTACTTGTCCATCCAGTCAAGGGGATTGACGGCGTTCCCGAAGGACTTCGACATCTTCTTGCCGAACTGGTCGCGGACCATGCCGTGCAGGGCGATGGTGTGGAACGGCGGGGTGCCGTCCATCGCGTACAGGCCGAACATCATCATCCGGGCGACCCAGAAGAAGAGGATGTCGTAGCCGGTGACCAGGACGGAGTTCGGGTAGAACTTCGCGAGCGACTCGGTCTGTTCCGGCCAGCCGAGGGTGGAGAAGGGCCACAGGCCGGAGGAGAACCAGGTGTCGAGGACGTCGGTGTCCTGACGCCAGCCCTCGCCGGTCGGGACCTCGTCGTCGGGTCCGACGCAGACGACTTCGCCGTTCGGGCCGTACCAGACCGGAATCCGGTGACCCCACCACAACTGCCGCGAAATACACCAGTCGTGGAGGTTGTCGACCCAGTCGAAGTACCGCTTCTCCATCTCCTGCGGATGGATCTTGACCTTGCCGTCGCGGACCGCGTCACCGGCGGCCTTGGCGAGCGGGCCGACCTTGACCCACCACTGCATGGACAGGCGCGGCTCGATGGTGGTCTTGCAGCGCGAGCAGTGGCCGACGGAGTGGACGTACGGCCGCTTCTCGGCGACGATCCGGCCCTCGGCGCGCAGCGCGGCGACGATGGCCGAGCGGGCCTCCAGGCGGTCCAGGCCCTGGAAGGGGCCGTGGGCGGTGATGACCGCGTGCTCGTCCATGATCGTGATGGCCGGCAGGTCGTGCCGCTGGCCGATCTCGAAGTCGTTCGGGTCGTGTGCCGGGGTGACCTTGACGGCGCCCGTGCCGAACTCGGGGTCGACGTGGGTGTCGGCGACGACCGGGATCGAGCGGTCGGTCAGCGGCAGCCTGATGAGCTTGCCGACCAGGTGCTTGTAGCGCTCGTCGTCCGGGTGGACGGCGACGGCGGTGTCACCGAGCATCGTCTCGGCACGGGTCGTGGCGACGACGATGGTCTCGTCGCCGTCGCCGTACTTCATGGAGACGAGCTCGCCGTCGTCGTCCTGGTACTCGACCTCGATGTCCGAGATGGCGGTGAGACACCGGGGACACCAGTTGATGATGCGCTCGGCGCGGTAGATCAGCTCGTCGTCGTAGAGGCGCTTGAAGATGGTCTGGACGGCCTGGGACAGCCCCTCGTCCATGGTGAAGCGCTCGCGCGACCAGGCGACGCCGTCACCGAGGCGCCGCATCTGGCCAGAGATCTGCCCGCCGGACTCGCCCTTCCACTGCCAGACCCGCTCGACGAAGGCCTCACGGCCCAGGTCGTGCCGGGACTTGCCCTCCTTGCCGAGCTCGCGCTCGACGACGTTCTGCGTGGCGATACCGGCGTGGTCCATGCCGGGCTGCCACAGCGTCTCGAACCCCTGCATACGCTTACGACGCGTCAGCGCGTCGATGAGGGTGTGCTCGAAGGCGTGCCCGAGGTGCAGGCTGCCCGTGACGTTCGGCGGCGGGATGACGACGGTGTACGGCGGCTTGTCGCTCTTCGCGTCCGCCTCGAAGTAACCCCGCTCTACCCAGCGCTCGTACAGCGGCCCCTCTACATCGGCCGGCGCGTACTGGGTCGGCAGTTCGGTGTGGGGCGCTGTTGGCTGCTGCTGAGCGTTCTCGGTCACCCGCTCAGTTTAGGGGTGCCGCAGCGGTGTCCCGAAACGCGTTTGTTCTGTAACGGTGCGCCCCCCGATGCAACGTGCTTCACCTGCCTGCGCCAGGATGTCGGGAACACATAAACATCTGGAGGGGAACCCAGAAATGAGCTACAACCAGCCGGGCCCGTACGGCGGGCAGCCCCAGCAGCCCGGTCCGTACGGCGGGCAGCCGCAGCAGCCCGGTCCATACGGCCAGCAGCCGCAGGCGCCCCAGCCCGGCTACGGCTACCCCCAGCAGGCTCCGCCTCCCCAGCCCCAGCCCGGCTACGGCTACCCTCAGCAGCCCCCGCAGGGCGCCCCGCCCCAGCCGCCGTACGGCCAGCAGCCCGGCTACGGCCAGCAGCCGCCGTACGGCCAGGCCCCGTACGGGGTGCCGCAGCCGCCGGCTCCCGGGGGCGGCGGCAAGAAGGCGGGCATCATCATCGGCTCGGTGGCCGTCGTGGCCGCGATCGCGGTCGGCGCGTACTTCGTGCTCGGCAGCGGCAGCGGCGGCGCGGGCAACCTTGAGGACGACGGCGCGCACAAGCTGGCCGCGCCGGAGAAGGTGCTCAGCGAGTACAAGCGGATCGGCGACGGCAACGAGGCGGCCGGTGCTGACGACTCGGCGTCGGAGCTGGAGAAGAGCGGCGTCAAGAACGCCAAGAGTGTTGTCGTTGCCTACTCGACCGCGGACCTCTCGGGCTACGACACCAGCGACCCGAGCTCCGCGCCCGACCTGACCGAGTTGGCGACTGCCAAGAGCATCTCCTACGCGGGCGCCTACGGCGAGATCTCCGACCCGGAGAAGGCTCTGGACGCGTTCTTCGCGAACTTCAAGAAGGGTGCCGAGGAGGGCTCCTCCTCCGGCAGCGGCGCCGGCAAGACCGAACTGGTCGGTGAGCCGGAGGCCGTCGACATCGACGGTGCGGTCATGAAGTGCCAGGCGGCCAAGGGCCAGAACCTGATGACCAAGAAGGAGCAGACCAACTGGTTCTGCGCCTGGGCCGACTACAGCACCCTGGCCCTGGTGTCGCCGGGTGATGCCGCGGGCGAGGTCAGCAAGGACACCGCGGTCGACCTCACCACGAAGCTGCGCGCCGAGATCCGCGTCAAGGCCTGACGCCCGGCACTCGGCAATGGCGAAGGGCCCCGGTCGGTCGACCGGGGCCCTTCGTGCGTCTTCGTCCGCGGTACTACGCCGTCTTCTGCTCGCCCGATCCCCGCCCCCGCGCATCCCGCGGAATCAGCGTCGGGTTGACGTTGGAGTGGACGACGTCGGCCGTGATGACGACCCGCGCGACGTCCTTGCGCGAAGGCACCTCGTACATCACCGACATCAGCACCTCCTCCATGATGGCGCGCAGGCCTCGCGCACCCGTCTGGCGGAGGATGGCCTGGTCGGCGATGGCCTCCAGGGCCTCGCGCTCGAAGTCGAGCTCCACGCCGTCGAGTTCGAAGAGGCGCTGGTACTGCTTCACCAGGGCGTTGCGCGGCTCGACCAGGATCTGGAGGAGCGCCTCGCGGTCGAGGTTGTGGACCGAGGTGATGACCGGGAGGCGGCCGATGAACTCGGGGATCATGCCGAACTTGACCAGGTCCTCCGGCATGACGTCCTCGAACTGGTCCTTGGCCTCCAGCTCGCGCTTGGAGCGGATCGTCGCGCCGAAGCCGATGCCCTTGGCGCCGGCCCGGGACTCGATGATCTTCTCCAGACCGGCGAACGCTCCGCCCACGATGAACAGGACGTTCGTCGTGTCGATCTGGATGAACTCCTGGTGCGGGTGCTTGCGGCCGCCCTGCGGCGGGACCGAGGCCGTGGTGCCTTCGAGGATCTTGAGCAGGGCCTGCTGGACGCCCTCGCCGGACACATCCCGGGTGATCGACGGATTTTCACTCTTCCGCGCGACCTTGTCGATCTCGTCGATGTAGATGATCCCGGTCTCGGCCTTCTTGACGTCGTAGTCGGCCGCCTGGATCAGCTTCAGCAGGATGTTCTCGACGTCCTCGCCGACGTAGCCCGCCTCCGTCAGCGCCGTGGCGTCGGCGATGGCGAACGGGACGTTCAGCATGCGGGCCAGGGTCTGCGCGAGCAGCGTCTTGCCGGAGCCCGTGGGGCCCAGGAGCAGGATGTTGGACTTCGCCAACTCGATGGCGTCCTCGCGGCTTTGACCGCCGCCGTTCTCGCCGGCCTGGACGCGCTTGTAGTGGTTGTAGACGGCGACGGACAGCGCCTTCTTGGCCGCTTCCTGGCCGACCACATAGCCCTCTAGGAACTCGTAGATCTCACGAGGCTTGGGGAGTTCCTCCCAGCGCACCTCGCTGGTCTCCGCGAGCTCTTCCTCGATGATCTCGTTGCAGAGATCGATGCACTCGTCGCAGATGTACACACCAGGGCCTGCGATGAGCTTCTTGACCTGCTTCTGGCTCTTGCCGCAGAACGAGCACTTGAGCAGATCGCCGCCGTCACCGATGCGTGCCACGGTGTGCTTCCCCTTCGCCTGGGAGACGCCTGGACGTTTTCGAATCCAGCGGCTCCTGGTGCTGCCTTATGTCGACGGTACCTTGCCTGGCCCCCCGTTCGGGCCCCCCTTGGCGCGGTTCACTTTGACGTGCACCATCCCAAACCGTGCCAAGGGGCAGCAGACAATACCGGTCCGCGTCAGCGAACGTCGGCGTTGTTCATCTTCCGCGTGGAGATGATCTGGTCGATCAGCCCGTACGACAGCGCGTCCTCGGCCGTGAGGATCTTGTCGCGCTCGATGTCCTCGCGGATCTTCTCGATCGGCGTGGTGGAGTGCTTGGCCAGCATCTCCTCCAGCTGCGAGCGCATCCGGAGGATCTCGTTGGCGGCGATCTCCAGGTCGGAGACCTGACCGCGGCCGGTCTCGCTGTACGGCTGGTGGATCAGCACGCGCGCGTTGGGCAGCGCCATGCGCTTGCCGGGCGAACCGGCGGCCAGCAGGACGGCCGCTGCGGAGGCGGCCTGGCCCATGCAGACCGTCTGGATGTCCGGCTTCACGAACTGCATCGTGTCGTAGATCGCCGTCAGCGCGGTGAAGGAGCCGCCCGGGCTGTTGATGTAGACCGAGATGTCCCGGTCGGGGTCCATCGACTCCAGGCACAGCAGCTGCGCCATGACGTCGTTGGCGGAGGCGTCGTCGATCTGCACGCCGAGGAAGATCACGCGCTCTTCGAAGAGCTTCGCGTACGGGTCGTACTCGCGGATGCCCTGCGAGGTGCGCTCGACGAAGCGGGGGATCACGTACCGGGACTCGGCGACGGGGCCCGCGTACTCGGCGCGCGTGCGGTCGTACAGGCCGCTGCCGGGGAAGTCGTTCACTGTCTGTCTCCTAGGGGCTGTGGCGGTCGGCTGAGGGCTGTCCTGGGGCTTCAGGCCCCGGTGCCGCCGCCGCCCGGGATACCGGCAGCCGTGGTGATGACGTCGTCGATGAGGCCGTACGCCTTGGCCTCCTCGGGGTCGAACCAGCGGTCGCGGTCCGAGTCACGGGTGACCTGCTCCACGGTCTGGCCGGTGTGCTGGGCCGTGAGCTCGGCCATGCGCTTCTTGGTGTGCAGCAGGCGCTCGGCGTGGATCTTGATGTCCGAGGCCGAACCGGCGAGGCCGGCGGAGGGCTGGTGGATCAGGATCTCGGCGTTCGGCAGCGCGAAGCGCTTGCCGGGGGTGCCCGCGCTGAGCAGGAACTGGCCCATCGAGGCGGCGAGGCCCATGGCGATCGTCATCACGTCGTTCTTGATGAACTGCATGGTGTCGTAGATCGCCATGCCGGCCGTGATCGAACCGCCTGGGCTGTTGATGTAGAGATTGATGTCCTTGTCGGGGTCGGCCGCGGCAAGGAGCAGCAACTGTGCGGTGATCTTGTTCGCGATGTCGTCGTCGACCGGCTGGCCGAGGAAGATGATCCGCTCGTTGAGCAGCCGGTTGTAGACCTGGTCGCCGAGACCACCGCCGATGGAGGGTTCGCCGGCGGCGGAGGGCATCAGATTCGTCACGTATCCACCTGCTCGTCTTACGACGGCGCCGGGCCGTCTCACGTGTTCTGCGTGGGCAACGGGGACTCCCCTGCCCTCATACTCATGGACCCTAACGCGGTGGTCCTGTGCTGCAATCCCGGTTCTGCGGGTGTTCGCCGGGGGCGTAGCGCCACAGGGGCGTCGGTGCACGGACGTACGAAAGAAGGGCCCCGGGGATTTCGCCTCCCCGGGGCCCTTCCTACGAGCTGTGCGGCGCCGTGGGCTCAGCCCTCGGACTTCTCCTCGGCGGCCTCGTCGGCGGTGCCCTCGGCGGCCTCGACCGTCTCGGTGGCCTGCTCGACCTCGTCCTCGTCGTCCAGGTCGATGACCTCGCCGTTGGTGTCCTTGACCGTGGCCTTCTCGACCACGACGGCCAGGGCCTTGCCGCGGGCGACCTCGCCGACCAGCAGCGGAACCTGGCCGCCCTCGACGACCGCCTGGGCGAACTGGTCGGGGGACATGCCGGAGGAGGCGGCGCGGCGCATGAGGTGCTCGGTGAGCTCCTCCTGGTTGACGTTCAGCTTCTCCTGCTTGACGAGCTCGTCGAGGACGAACTGCGTCTTGATGCCCTTGACCGCGGCTTCCTTGGTCTCGGCGTCGAACTCTTCCTCGGTCTTGCCCTGGATCTCCAGGTACTTCGCGAGGTCGAGGCCCATCTGGCCGAGCTGGTGGTGCTCAAGGTTGTGCTTGCGGGTGTTGATCTCGTCCTCAAGCAGCTTCTCGGGGACGGGCACCTCGACCAGCTCAAGCAGCTTCTCCAGGACGCGCTCCTGGGCCTGCGTGGCCTGGTCGTACTGCTTCATGTTCTCAAGGCGCTTGCGGCTGTCGGCCTTGAGCTCTTCGAGGGTGTCGAACTCGGAGGCGAGCTGCGCGAAGTCGTCGTCCAGCTCGGGGAGTTCGCGCGCGGCGACCTGGGTGACCTTGACGGTGACCTCGGCCTCCTTGCCGGCCGCGGAGCCGCCCTTGAGCTCGGAGGTGAAGGTGGCCTCGCCACCGGCCTCCACGCCCTTCACGGCGTCGTCGATGCCGTCCAGCAGCTCACCGGAGCCGATGGTGTAGGAGACGCCGGAAGCGACGCCGTCCTCCAGGACCTCGCCGTCGACCTTGGCCTCCAGGTCGATGGTGACGACGTCGCCGTCCTCGGCGGCACGCTCGACCGGGGAGGTGGACGCGAAGCGCTCACGCAGGTCGGAGACGGCCTTCTCGACGTCCTCCTCGCTGACCTCGACGGCGTCGACCTCGACCTCGATGCCGGAGTAGTCCGGGATCTCGATGGCGGGGCGGATGTCGACCTCGGCGGTGAAGTTCAGCGTCTCGCCGTCCTTCAGCTCGGTGATGTCGACCTCGGGCTGGCCCAGGACGTTGAGCTCGGCCTCGTTGACCGCCTCGGTGTAGAACTTCGGAAGCGCGTCGTTGACCGCCTCCTCCAGGACCGCACCGCGGCCGAACCGCTGGTCGATGACGCGGGCGGGGATCTTGCCCTTGCGGAAGCCCTTCACCGTGACCTGCTGGTTGATCTTCTTGTACGCCGCGTCGAGGCTGTCCTTGAGCTCCTCGAAGGGCACCTCGACAGTGAGCCGAACCCGGGTCGGGTTCAGGGTCTCCACGGCGCTCTTCACGGTTCGGTCTCCTTGTGGCTGACTTCTTGGGTTCTGCCGGAGCCAGACTGGTCCGGCGGATTCGCCGCCCGGAGAACTTCGTGACTTCAGTACGGAGAGACACACGGGCGTGCAGCTTGCATAGTAACGGCAGCGGCGACACGCCCCAAAGGCGATCACTGGACGCGATCACCCGAGGTCGTCACGCGTGTGGCCGGTGTTCACCGGTCGTGGTCGGGGTGGCGGGATTTGAACCCACGGCCTTCCGCTCCCAAAGCGGACGCGCTACCAAGCTGCGCCACACCCCGTGCTGGTGCGACACGTAGGGTACATGCCCGCAGGCAGTGGGGCCGCCGCATTTACGGGGTGTGCGACGAGGGGTGCCGACCCGCTACGATGCCTTCAGTGCCGCGGTCACCTGACCTGCGGCGCGTCACTGTGCGGGCGTAGCTCAATGGTAGAGCCCTAGTCTTCCAAACTAGCTACGCGGGTTCGATTCCCGTCGCCCGCTCTGAACGGCTCAGGGCCAGGTCAGAGGATGATTCCTCCGCCTGGCCCTGATCGTTTCCGGGGGCTCCGAGCACGGACCTGGGATCACACGAGGCAGCGGCCGAGCAGCCACCGGGCCCTGCGCGCGGAGAGGGTCAGCTCGTCCTCGTCACCGGCGTCGATCACCAGCACGACGTCATCATTCGGCCAGCGAGCGGCCAGGTCCCGCAGGGTGACAGGCCTGTAGCAAGGCACCTGAGGAAAGGCTCTGAGCAGCCGTTCCTCCGAGGTGAAGACCATGACCGCGCCGGCGTCATCGACACTTTCGATCACCGGCAGCACAAGCCGGACCAGTTCACTCTGGTCACGCGTGTACCGAATCCCGCCGATCGCGGGGATCAACACGTCACAGCCTGCCAGCGCTTCCAGCGCCGGCAGGTCCACGGCGGCGGACAGGTCGTGCAGCGCCTTCCGCGCGACCGATTCGAAGACCTCTGCCGGGATCTCAGTCATAGCGCCGCACCCTTTACACAGAGCCAGTCACCGACGACGGATCGTCAAGGTCCGACTACCCGCGATCGGTCCGATCATGCGGTGAGGCACGCCCCCGTGTGCGATCGAGGCCGAATCGACCTCATGGCAGGACTCCGCGAGTCGCGCTGGACCATCCGTGCGAACGAGATGGCCGAATTCGATGGGGCCGCAGCCGACCTACGTGCCGAGACCGCGCACGTCCACCGAGTACACCGAGCGGATGCCGTACGGGACGTAGAGGGCGTCGCCGCGCAGGATCGGGGTGGAGCCGGTGTAGACGAAGACCGGGTCGGTGCGGACGTCGCGGCCGGGGACGGTGTGGAGTTCCTTGCCGGTGCGGCGGTCCAGGACGGCGAGGCGGCCGCCCGGGGACGCGATGAAGACGTGGGTGTCGGAGACCGCCGGGGCGCCGGGGCGTTCCACGGAGGAGGGGGTGCTCCACAGGGTGCGGCCGGTGGCCGGGGCGATGGCGCGGACCTCGCCGCTGTTGAGCGTGAAGTAGAGGACGCCGTGGCTGAGCACGGTCCGGGAACCCGATGGCACGGCGAGGGCCAGGGGGACGTGGTGGTATCCGGCGCCGTCGGTGTCGAGGAGGGTGACGCGGCGCTGGGCGGGGAGGGATTCGTCGCCGTTCGGCTGTCCGAGCAGGACGAGGCGGTCGCCGCTGCGGCCGGCCAGCGTCAGCCCGCCGGGGATCCTGGCCGTCCAGCGTGGCTTGCCGGTGGCCGGGTCCAGTCGGGAGACGGTGGTGCGCTCGTCGTTGCTGTCGGTGCACTGGAGGTAGCCCACGCCGTCCACGGCACGTACCTCGCAGGCGTCCCGGGCGGGCCCGGAGCGCTTCCAGCGGGGCTTTCCGGTGGCCGGGTCCAGGAGGACGTACGTGTTCTCCTCCCCCTCGGACAGCAGGAGCAGGCCCTCGGGGAGGAGCTGGGCGCTGCCCTGCTCGGCGGAGGGCGCCATGCCGGGCAGGGTCCTGCTCCACCGCAGGGCTCCGGTACGGGCGTCGAGAGCCTGGACGGCGTACACGGACACGTCGCCGCCGTTGGGGTTGCGGGACCGGTTGGCGAAGGTGAAGATCCGGTGGTTCCCGGCCCCCAGCAGTTCGCCCTCGTAGCTGGAGGAGCTCGGATCGGGGTGGTCCTCGACCGGGCGGCTCCAGTCGACCTTCCCGGTGGCGAGTGAGAAGCGGGCGGCCTTGATGCTGTCGCCCGCGCAGATCAGCCCGCCGTCGAGGGCGGCGCAGGACGAGAAGGGGCCGCTGTCGCCGCCGTACTTGTTGTCGTCCTTGGCCTGCCAGGCATGCCATCCCGCGGGCAGGTCCCGCTCGGCCGGTGTCGGCTCGGCGTTGACGGCCACGAAGGTGACCGTGGTCGCGGCGGCCAGGAGCAGGGCGCTCAGGGCCGAGATGAGCAGCAGCCGTCCGCGGCGCCGGCGGCGGGGCGGGGGCTCTCCTTCGGTGGACGTGCCCGGTTCCGGGGCGGGGCGCGGGTCGGGGAGGCGGCCGTCGCGCAGGAGGGAGAGGAGTTCGCCGGTGGCGGGACGGGACTTTGGGTGCTTTTCCAGACAGAGGCGGATGAAGGGGAGCAATTCATCCGGTACGCCGTCGAGTTCCGCGTCTCCGTCGACGACCCGTACGGCCGTCTCGTAGGGGCTCGGGCTGTCGAAGGGGCCGCGTCCGGTCGCGGCGTAGGCGAGGACCGAGCCGAGGGAGAAGACGTCGGCGGCCGGGCCCACGTCCTGCGGGGAGGAGAACTGCTCGGGGGACATGAAGGGCGGGGTGCCCATCACCCGGCCGGTCTGGGTGAGGACGTCGGAGGCGGCGAACTCGGCGGCGCGGGAGATGCCGAAGTCGATGACGCGGGGGCCGTCCTCGGCGAGCATGACATTGGCCGGTTTCAGATCCCGGTGGACCATCCCGGCGCGGTGGATGTCCCGCAGCGCCTCCGAGAGACCCGCGGCGAGTTCGCGCAACTCGGGCAGCGGCAGGGGGCCGTGGCGGCGGACGTGGGTGCCGAGGTCCTCGCCGGGGATGTAGAGCGTGGCCATCCAGGGGCGCGGCGCGTCGGCGTCCGCGTCCACGACGGGGGCCGTGAAGGCACCGCTGACCTGACGGGCGGCGGCCACCTCGCGGCGGAAGCGGGTGCGGAACTCGTCGTCGTCGGCGTACTGCGCGTGCACGACCTTGAGGGCGAGGCGGCGGCCGGAGGCGGAGCGGGCCAGGTACACCACGCCCATGCCACCGGTGCCGAGGCGGTCCTCGATCCGGTAGCCGCCGACCTCCGCCGGGTCCGTTTCGCGCAGCGCCATCCCGTACGTCCCCCGTCCGCACCGTCGTTCCGTAACGTTCGACGATCACGAACGAGGGTATCCGTACCCCTCCGAGGCGCCCCGGAGACCCAGGAACCAGACCCTAGAACTGGATCGAGTTGATGGTCTCGGCTATCGAGTTGAGGAAGCGCTGGATGTCGTCGGCCATCCCGGTCGAGGCCAGGAAGAAGCCGAACAGCACGGCTACGACGGCGGGGCCGGCCTTCAGGGATCCGCCACGGATCAACACCACCAAGATGATCGCCAACAGCAGTACCACTGACAGCGAAATGGCCACAACAGATCACACCCTCGGTCGGTCCGCTCTCCCGGCCAGGGGATGCAACCCCACGCACCCCCGCCAGAACCATCGTGCCACCAACCGGGCCCCGCTATGCGGCACGTGACGTTTCGTTCGCCACACCTGTGCCGGATCTGTGCGGACCGTCGGCACGAACCGACCTCTCACCTTGTGCCCGTACAGCATTTCGGCGGCACACCCGCGTAGAGAATTCGGCGGGATCGTTTCCATCGCCACACAACATGTTCGCCGGTATTTCGAATTCTCAACACGGTGATCATTTAATCGGCGTCACCTCCTGGCCATATGCACTACTTAGTCCGGATGAATCCGGACAATGAGGATGACCAACAGGTGTCTGCCAGGTGCATGTTCGCTGTACATGCTTCGTCGAACGCAATAACCACGAACGACCTCGGGGGTTTTACGAAATCACACAGACAACGCTAGGGTGCCTCAGATGTTCCACGCTGCCTCGTCCCCCGCATGCGCAGCGACGTCCCGGATCGACTCCCCCGGCTTCCGGTGGGAGGGTCTGTGACGAACTCGCTGCGACCGCACGGCCACAACAGAGCGCCACTCCCCCCGGCACAGCAGTCGGCGGACGGAGTGCCGAGTCCGCGCTCGCCGCAGAACCAGCAGAACAAGAAGGCTCAGGCGGACAACAGACCCGCGTCCGGCGGTGCCACGCAGCGCGACGCGTTCTTCGACAACGCCAAGTACCTGGCGATCGTGCTGGTCGCCATAGGACACGCCTGGGAGCCGATCAAGGGCGACAGCCGCATCCTGGAGGCCGTGTACACCGTCGTGTACACCTTCCACATGCCGGCGTTCATCATCATCTCCGGCTTCTTCTCGCGCAGTTTCGACGCCAGCCCCAGCCGGATGAAGCGGCTGATCACCGGCGTCGCCGTGCCGTACATCGTCTTCGAGGCGGCGTATCCGCTCTTCAAGCGCTGGATCGACGACGACCCGAGCCAGGACATCAGCCTCCTGGACCCGTGGTACCTGACGTGGTTCCTGTGCGCGCTGTTCATCTGGCGGATGACGACCCCCATCTGGAAGATGGTGCGCTGGCCGCTGCCGATCGCGCTCGGCCTCGCCATGGCGGCGACGGTCACGCCGGAGATCGGTGACGACCTGGACCTCCAGCGGGTGCTGCAGTTCCTGCCGTACTTCGTGCTGGGTCTGATCATGAAGCCCGAGCACTTCCACATGGTGCGCACCCGCACGGTGCGGATCCTGTCGGTGCCGGTGTTCGCGATGGCGCTGGCCTTCGGCTGGTGGGCGGTGCCGCGGATGAACACCGCGTGGTTCTACCACCGGGACGCCGCGCAGGAGCTGCACGCGCCGTGGTGGAGCGGGCCGGTGATGGTGCTGGCGATGTTCGGCTGTTCGCTGCTGCTGACGGCCTGCTTCTTCGCCTGGGTGCCGCGTCGCCACATGTGGTTCACGGCGCTGGGTGCGGGCACGCTGTACGGCTATCTGCTGCACGGCTTCGTGGTGAAGGCCGGTGACTACCAGGGCTGGTTCGAGCCTGCGTGGCTGCACCGGCCGCTCGGCGAGATCTTCGTCACCGTCTGTGCGGCCGTGGGTGTCACGCTGCTGTGCACCAAGCCGGTGCAGCGGGTGTTCCGGTTCGCGATGGAGCCCAAGATGGAATGGGCGTTCAAGCGGGATGCGGCGGAGTTGGCCCGGGAGCGCGAGAAGCGTGAGGGGGCGGGGGCGCGCGAGAAGGTCAGCGCCTGACCGTGGCTCCGGCCCAGCTCCGGCTTCGGTCTGGCTCCGGCTCTGGCCCAGCCCCGGCTTCGGCTCTGCGCAGATCATTCACATCGAGGAGAGTCACTCTCCGGGCGGTTCGACCAGACCGAGAAGTGCGTGCATTCGTGCGTACTTCTCGGTCAGTCGTTTCCGGGTCGTCTCGTCCAGGGCCGCCAGGCGGGCCGGGTTGGCGTTGTGTGCCAGGTCCGACTGTTTGACCAGGAGGGCGCCGGGGGTGGCGAGGATGCGGGCCGCGTACGCCTCGGGGGGCTCGCCGGGTCGTTTGGTGAGCGCGCGGACGATGTCCTTCGTACGGCGGGTCAGCGCGGCGTCGTCCAGCCACTGCTCGGAGAGTGCGTCGTCCTCCACGGCGTCGTGCAGCCAGGCTGCCGCGATCTGGTCATCGTCGCCTCCGCGGGCGCGTACGCCGTCGGCTACGGCCCTGAGGTGCTCGGTGTAGGGGCGGCCCGCCTTGTCGGTCTGGGTGGCGTGGGCGGTGCGGGCGACGGCCTCCACGGCGGACAGGGGCATGGGGGTTCGGGGTGTCTCGGTCACCCGCACAGTGTCTCGCCCCCGCCGCCCCAGACCTCCGCTCCGGCCCTTGACAGGGTCAGCGGGTTGTTGTCTGGGCCGTTGGGCCCTCTCGGCAGATCAGGAGGAGGGCTCGGTCGTCGTTGACGTCCTTTGCCACCGCTTCGATCAGGTGCCAGGCCGCTCCGTGGAAGCCGCCGGCGACATAGCGGTCGGCCTCGCCGGTGAGGCGGTCTATGCCCTCGACGATGTCCCGGTCGGAGGTTTCCACCAGGCCGTCCGTGAAGAGCATCAGGACGTCGCCGGGGCGCAGTGAGCCCTTCACCGGGTCGAACTGGGCACCGTCGTAGACGCCGAGCAGCGGGCCCTCGGCCGCCTTCTCCTCCCAGCGGCCGCTGCCCGCGCTCAGTTGCAGGCCCGGCGGGTGGCCCGCCGAGTACAGCTCGTAGTCGCCCGAGTCCAGGTCCAGGACCAGGTGGATCGATGTCGCGAAGCCCTCGTCCCAGTCCTGGCGGAGCAGATAGCCGTTCGCCGCGGGGAGGAAGGCATGCGGGGGCAGGCTGCCCAGGAGGCCGCCGAAGGCCCCGGAGAGGAGCAGGGCGCGGGAGCCCGCGTCCATGCCCTTGCCCGACACGTCGGTCAGGACGACCTCCAGGGTGCGGCCGCCGTTCGTGCGGGCCGCCACCACGAAGTCGCCGGAGAAGGACTGCCCGCCCGCCGGACGCAGCGCCATCTCGCGGTGCCAACTGTGCGGCAGCTGGGGCAGCTTGCTCTGCACACGGATGCGTTCGCGCAGGTCGAAGAGCATCGTGCCGCCGCGCCGCCAGGGCACGCCCACCCGGCTGCGGAACTGCGCGATCAGCAGGCCGAAGAAGCCGCAGGCGGCCACGACCAGGACGACGCCCGGGGTGACGCGGGACGGACCCTCCGTGTACGGCCCGAGCTGCACCGACTCCACGATCAGGGCCGTCGCCGCCGCCGCGTACAGGCCCAGCAGGCTCGCCGGGCGCAGCAGCAGGCCGCCCGCCACGATCGGCAGGACCAGCGCGGCCGGTGAGAACCACACCGGGTTGGCCATCGTCACGGAGCAGATCAGCGGCACGGTCAGCAGCAGGCCGGCCAGCGCGATCCAGTCCGAGCCGTCGCCGCGGAAGTAGTCCACGGCGCTTCTGCGCACAGCGACACGGGCCCGGTGCCACTGCATCTTCAACCGGGCCATGAACGTCTCGGCCGCCGTGCGCCGCTCTCGTCCTGCTGCCATTAGTTCGGGACCCTATCCATCGGACCAGCTGCTTGGCACGGGAGGTCCCACTTGTCCCCCGTCCGAGGTTCAACTTCACAGTGAACTTCACGGAAAGCGGCCTCGCCGCCGCCACCGAGAAATTCCCTCGCTCGTCCCGCAATGCCCTGGTAGGCATGATTCATGGCGAATGACAGTACGAGCGAGACCGGTCGTCCCGAGCTACGCGTGGTACGGCAGGACGAGTGGAGCATTTGGTACGACTCCCTCATCCGCGCCTTCGGCGGGGTTCCGGAGTCTGCCGACGAGCAGGAGTTGTGGGACTCGCTCCTTGACCTCGACCGTTCTATCGGCGCCTGGGACGGAGACGTCTGCGTGGGCACGGCGGGGGTGTTCGCCTTCCGGCTCACCGTGCCGGGCGGCGCGTCGGTACGCGCGGCCGGGGTGACGATGGTCAGCGTCGCCGCCACGCATCGCCGGCGTGGCGTTCTGACGTCGATGATGCGTCGGCAGCTGGAGGATGTGCGGGGCTGGGGCTGGCCGCTGGCCGTCCTGACCGCCTCCGAGCCGGAGATCTACGGCCGGTTCGGGTACGGCATCGGCAGCTTCCAGGTGAACGCCGAGATCGACACGACGCACGCGCGGCTGTCCGTGCCGCCCGGCACCGATGACGTACGTCTGCGGTACGCCGTACCGGCCGACGTCCTCGACGTGTGCGAGTCGGTGTACGCGCGCAGGGTGTCCCGTCGGCCGGGGATGCTCGCGCGGCAGCCCGGCTGGGAGCGGCTCGGGCTGCTCGACCCGGAGAGCGAGCGGGAGGGCGCGTCGCCGCTTCAGTGTGTGCTGGCGGAGCGGGACGGTGAGGTCGTGGGGTACGCGCGCTTCCACGTCAAGCCGGAATGGGATGACAGCGGGCCGAAGGGTGTCGTGCGGTTGCGGGATGTCCAGGCCCTCGATCCGGCGGCGCAGGCCGCGCTGTGGCGGTTCCTGTTCGACATCGACCTGACGTCCACGGTGAAGGCGTACGCGCGGCCGATGGACGAGGCGTGGCAGTACCAGGTGTCCGACATCCGGCGCTGCGGTGTGCGGGTGCGGGACGCGCTTCACGTACGGCTGGTGGATGTGGGGGCCGCTCTGGAGGCGCGGACCTATCAGGCGCCGGTGGATGTGGTGTTCGAGGTGGAGGACGCCTTCTGTCCCTGGAACGCGGGGCGTTGGCGGCTGTCCGGGGATGCCAAGGGTGCGTCGTGCGAGCGTACGACGGAGGCGGCCGATCTCTCCCTGTCCGTACGGGAGTTGGGAGCGGCCTATCTCGGTGGGGTGAGCCTGGCGGCGCTGGGGGCTGCCGGGGGCGTGCGGGAGGTGCGGCAGGGGGCGTTGGCCGAGGCTTCGGTGGGGTTCGGGTCGGCTGTGGCGCCGTGGTTGCCGCACGGGTTCTGACGCGGGGGCGGCTTCCCTACGGTTGCTGGCAGTTCGGGCACCAGAAGAGGTTGCGGGCGGCGAGGTCGGCGGTGCGGATCTCGCTGTCGCAGATGTGGCAGGGCAGGGTGGCCCGTCGGTAGACGTAGACCTCGCCGCCGTGGTCGTCCACGCGCGGTGGGCGGCCCATCGCCTGCGGGGTGTGTTCGGGGCGGACGGTGTCGATGCGGTTGTTGCGGACGCCCTCGTGCATGAGGTCGACCAGGTCCGTCCAGATGGCGTCCCATTGCGCGGGGGTGATGTCCTTGCCGGCGCGGTACGGGTCGATGCGGTGGCGGAAGAGGACCTCGGCCCGGTAGACGTTGCCCACGCCCGCGATGATCTTCTGGTCCATGAGCAGGGCGGCGATGGTCGTGCGGCTGCGGGAGATCCGGCGGTATGCCTGGTGCGGGTCGGCGTCGTCGCGGAGGGGGTCCGGGCCGAGGCGGTCGTGTATCGCCTGCTTCTCGGTGGGGGTGATCAGGGCGCAGGTGGTGGGGCCGCGGAGGTCGACGTATGCGGTGCTGTTCGCCAGGCGGAGGCGGACGGTGTCGGTGGGTGGGGGTGCGGGGGTGGCGCCGAAGTTGACTTTGCCGAAGAGGCCCAGGTGGATGTGGATCCAGTCGGTGTCGCGGAAGCCGAGGAAGAGGTGTTTGCCGTGGGCCTCGGTGTGGGTGAGTTCCGCGGTGTCGAGGAGGTCTGCGGCGTCGGAGAACTTGCCCTGGGGGCTGGTGACGTGGGGGGTCGTGCCGAGGAATGCGGTGGCGTAGTCCTGGGCCAGCCGGTGGATGGTGTGGCCCTCGGGCACGGTGGCTCCCTTGTCGTGTGCGGGTGGGTCGGGGTGCGGACCGGTTTTTTCGCCCCCGCCGCCCCTACCCGTCCCATCCTCCAGGGGCTGCCGCCCCTTCGACCCCGCGCCCTCCTGGGGGCTGCGCCCCCAGACCCCCGCTCCGGCCCCCTGAGGGGCCTTGTCCTCAAACGCCGGACGGGCTGAATGGGCGCTGGCCGGCGTTGGGGAGTGGCCGCCTTGTTCCCAAACGCCGGACGGGCTGAAGGGTGCGCGGCCGTTGGTCCGGGCGGTGTCCGTGGCCGTTACTGCTGGGGGTGGTGCGGCGGGATCGGGGGGAGGGCGCCCGTCGTTTCGTAGTCGGCCAGCATGGTGATGCGGCGGGTGTGGCGGTCGTCACCCGAGTACGGGGTGTTGAGGAAGGTCTCGACGAACTTCGTCGCCTCCTCCGTCGTGTGCATGCGCGCGCCCACCGCGACGACGTTGGCGTTGTTGTGCTGCCGGCCCAGCCCGGCCGTCTCCTCGCTCCAGGCCAGCGCCGCGCGCACGCCCTTCACCTTGTTCGCGGCGATCTGCTCGCCGTTGCCGGAGCCGCCGATCACGATGCCGAGGGAGTCGGGGTCCGCGGCCGTCCGCTCCGCCGCGCGGAGGCAGAAGGGCGGGTAGTCGTCCTGGGCGTCGTAGATGTGGGGGCCGCAGTCGACCGGGTCGTGGCCCGCCGCCTTGAGCCACTCGACGAGGTGGTTCTTGAGTTCGAAGCCCGCATGGTCGGAGCCGAGATACACGCGCATGGAACGAGTGTGACACGGCTGTTTCCGGGCAGCAGCGTCGGGTGCCGATCGGGTCAATTGTGACGTGGACTATAGAAGCTCAAGGAAACCTCAAGTAACAATCCCGAATCAAAGGTTCCCGAATCCGTTCTCCTCCGATTCACTGGTCCGACTCGTACACCCCTCGTGCGACTCGTACATCGCTGGTACGGGATCCCCTCCCCAACGGCGCAAAGGAAATCCCTTCCATGACTTCGCAGCCGACCCAGAAGACGGCCGGACCGGCCGCAGGCGGACACGGCCTACAGGCCGGGCTCAAGAACCGCCACTTGTCCATGATCGCCATCGGTGGCGTCATCGGTGCCGGACTCTTCGTCGGGTCCAGTTCCGGGATCGCCACCGCAGGACCCGGCATCCTCCTGTCGTACGCCCTCGTCGGCACGCTCGTGGTGCTGGTGATGCGGATGCTCGGCGAGATGTCCGCCGCCAACCCGACCTCCGGCTCCTTCTCCGCCCACGCCGACCGCGCGCTCGGAAGCTGGGCCGGGTTCTCCATCGGCTGGCTCTACTGGTTCTTCTGGGTCGTCGTGCTGGCGGTCGAGGCGACCGCCGGTGCGAAGATCCTGGAGGGCTGGATACCGGCCGTCCCGCAGTGGGGCTGGGCCCTGATCGTGATGCTCGTCCTGACCGCCACCAACCTCGTCTCCGTCGGCTCCTACGGCGAGTTCGAGTTCTGGTTCGCCGGCATCAAGGTCGTCGCCATCGCCGCGTTCATCGTCATCGGCGGGCTGGCCGTCTTCGGGCTGCTCCCGGGCGTCGACAGCAGCCAGGCCGGACTGAGCAACCTCACCGACCACGGCGGCTTCCTGCCCAACGGCCCCGGCGCCATCCTCACCGGTGTCCTGCTGGTCGTCTTCTCCTTCATGGGCAGCGAGATCGCCACCCTGGCCGCCGGCGAGTCCGAGGACCCGCAGCGTGCCGTCACCAAGGCCACCAACAGCATCATCTGGCGAGTGGGCGTCTTCTACCTCGGCTCGATCCTCGTCGTGGTCACCCTGCTCCCCTGGGACAGCAAGGCCATCGCCGACGACGGCTCCTACGTCGCCGCGCTCAGTTCCCTGGGCATCCCGCACGCCGGTCAGATCATGAACTTCATCGTGCTGACCTCGGTGCTGTCCTGTCTCAACTCCGGCCTCTACACCGCCTCCCGCATGGCCTTCTCGCTCGGCCAGCGCGGTGACGCGCCGAAGGCCTTCGCGCGGACGACCGGCCGTGGCGTGCCGCGGACGGCGATCCTCGCCTCCGTCGTGTTCGGCTTCGTCGCCGTCTTCTTCAACTACAAGTTCCCGAACTCGGTCTTCCTCTTCCTCGTCAACTCCTCCGGCGCGGTCGCCCTGTTCGTCTGGCTGGTGATCTGCTTCTCCCAGCTGCGCATGCGCAAGATCATCCAGCGCGAGGCGCCCGAGAAGCTCGTCGTGAAGATGTGGCTGTACCCGTATCTGACCTGGGCGACGGCCGCGCTGATCGTGTTCGTCCTCGGCTACATGCTCACCGACACCGAGCACGACGGGCGCGAGACCGTGCTGCTGTCGCTCCTCGTGGCCGCGCTCGTGCTGATCGTCGCCTTCGTGAAGGAGAAGGTCGGCGGCGGGCGCCCGGTCGACGTCGAGGTGACCGCCTCGGCTCCGGCGCACGACGAGGTCAAGACCGGCTGATGCCCCGACCGGCGCGGTCGTTCTGACTCTTCGGGCCCTGAGGTGCGTGCCCGCGCACCTCAGGGCCCTGTCGTTTCCCGCCACCGCCGTGCCCGTCACAGCACGGTGAAGGTGTCCTTCACCTTCTCGTAGGTTCTGAGGGCCTCGTCCTCGATCTCCGGCCGGTACCACGTGTTGATCTGGTACGACTTGCCGTCCACCGTGAAGCCCAGCAGTTGGGCGTGCCAGGGGGCGCCCTGGAGGGTGAAGGTGTACTCCCAGACGACCGCCGGGTGCCCGCGGAACGTCGTCCGCTCCAGGCGGATCTTGCGGTACTGCCCCTGTCTGGCGTTCTCCTCCGACTTCTGCCAGGAGTCCATCAGGTCGTCGCGGGCCAGCGACGACTTGGCGGCGAGTTCCTGTTGGGCGTCCGGTGAGGTGTAGTGCACCTCCGAGCCCGTCTTGACGTCCCGCCGCCAGTCCTCGGGCGGCACCCACGCGAACCCGCCCGCCTCCCGGCGCGACCCGGGCGGCAGGCTCTTCGGCCTGGACGTGCCCTCGACCGTGGCCGACGGGCCCCCCGGGGAGGACGCTGCCGAGGAGCCCTGCGACGGTGAGGAACCCGCCTTGCCGTCCTTCGGCGCCCCGGAGTTGGTCGCCAGGACGACCGCCACGACGGCGCTCGCGGCGACCACACCGGCGGCTACGGCGATACGTCCCGTACGGCGACGGCTGCGGCGGGGCTCGGCCGGGAGCGGGGGGCCGGGGAGCTCGCCGGGCGGCATGGCGGTATTCGGCCTGGAGCCATCCGGTGCCAGTCCCGGTCCCGGGGCCGGTGTCGGTGTCGGTGTCGGTGTCGGCTCCAGTTCGGGCTCCGGGGTCGGCCTGCGTTCGGTCACCGCTTCGGCGCGGACCAGGGAGACGCCGGGGCGGCGGGGTGCCGGACCACCGGGGTGGGCGGCCGGGGTTTCGGAGCGGGGCTCCGAGTGGGACTCCGAACGGGACTCCACGCGGGGTTCGGAGGCCCGTTCCGTGGAGGAGGACGGGGTGGCGGCCGGGATCGGGGCCTGCGGGGTCGTATGGGCAGGGGGCGGCGAGGTGTGTCGTACGCCCTCGGCACGCAGGTCTTCGGTGTGGGTGTCCTCGGTGCGGGTGTCCTCGGTCGATGTCGAGGGGGGCGGATGCGGCGGTATCGCGTCTTGTACGGCGTCCGGCGCGGCATCCGGCTGACGGGGGTCGCGCGGGGTGCGGGCGGGGGGTGCCTCCAGGAGGGCGGGGGTGGGCGCCTCACCTGCGGAATCCAGCGGCATCTCCCCTGCCGAATCCGACGGCATCTCCCGTGCGGAATCCGGCGTCGCCTCTCCGGGCCCGGGCACCAGCGTCGTCGGTGTGGGCGCCGGGAAGGCGACCGGATGCAGGGCCGTTTCCAGGTCGTCCAGGCCGGGGCGGGACGACGGGTCCTTCTCCAGGAGGGCGGCGAGGAGGTCGTGCAACGGGCCTGCCGTCGGCGGGAGTTCGGGGTCCTCGTAGAGGACCGCGTGCAGGGTGGCGAGGGTCGTGTCGCGGGAGAACGGGGAGCGGCCGGCCAGGGCCGCGCTCAGCGTGGCGCCGAGGGACCAGAGGTCGGACGGCGGGCCCTGGGGGCGGCCGGAGACTCGCTCGGGGGCCATGTAGTCGGGCGAGCCGACCAGCATGCCGACCATGGTGAGGGCCTTGGCGTCCTGGATCGCGGCGATGCCGAAGTCGGTCAGGACCACCCGGCCCCGCCCGTTCGTCACCTCCGCCTCGACCAGGACGTTGCCCGGCTTGATGTCGCGGTGCAGGACGCCGCGGGCGTGGACCTGGCGCAGTGCCGCGACCAGGCCGATGCCGATGCGGGCCGCTTCGCCGGGGCCCAGGGGGCCCTCCTCGGCCATGATGCGTTCCAGGGAGCGGCCGGCCACCAACTCCATGACGATCCACAGGCGTTCGCCCTCGTCGACCACGTCGTAGACCCGGACGACGTTGGGGTGGTCGATCCGCGCGGTCGCCCGTGCCTCACGCAGGGTGCGTTCGCGGCGTGTGCGGGTGTCCTCCGGGTCGAGGCCGTCGATGCGCATTTCCTTGACGGCGACCAGGCGGTCGAGCACCTCGTCGACGGCTCGCCACACGCGTCCCATTCCCCCCTGGCCGATACTCTCGACCAGTCGGTAGCGCCCCGTCACCAGTAAACCCGGAACCCCACCGCTCCTCGTGTTTCCCGGGCTCCCCGCACTTCCCGAATTTCCCGCGTTTCCCGTATTCCCCGGCAATCCGCTGCACCCCCTCCGCCGTGTCTCAGCCATCCTCGACTGAAACACAATGGTCACACTTCATGCCGTACCAGCATAGTGCGGAGAAATCTTGTGGTAGCTCTTCAAGTACTGCGAATTCAGGCGCAGGCAAGGGGGGCGAACATGAGTTCTCGTCGCACGACGGCCATCGCGGGATCGCTGGTCGCGGCATCTTTCTCGGCAGTGCTGATCCTTTCCGCCACCGCGGGCGCGGACGACCAGGGACCCGGAAGTGACAAGGGGGGAAAGGTCATCGACGAGGCGCCGGCCGGGGTGGAACTGACCACTGAGCTGCCGGAGAAAATCTCGGTGGACAACAGTTCACAGAAGACCGACATCACCGCCACGGTGAAGAACGAAGGGACCAAGGAAAGCGGCGAGATCAAGCTTTTGGTCGTCGGTTTCGACGGCCTTACGGTGAAGAATGTCGAAGGCTGCTCGGCGATCGAGAAAAGCGGTCTTCCCGAGGGCTCGAACAGCGGTTTCGCCTGCTCGATCGACAATCTGCCGGCCGGTGAGTCGAAGTCGTACGCCGTCGACGCGACCTACGACGTGAGCAAGACCGGCAAGATCTGCCTCCCCGTCCAGACCGCCGACGGCAAGAAGACGTACTGGCAGCAGGGCCCGGTGCCGTTCGGTACGACGAACCCGTCGCCCGACGCCCCGGCCACCCCGCTGCTCCTCGGCACCGACAACAAGCCGGTCGCACCGGGCGCCGACGAGTTGCCCAAGACCGGTGTCGGCCGGGACGTCCTGCCGCTGGGCGCGGCCGGCGCGACGCTGATCGCGGTGGGCGCGGCCGGGCTGTGGTGGTCGCAACTGCGGCGGCCCCGGCGGGCGCAGGAGGGCTGAGCGGCACCGCCGGGACGCGGCGGGACGCGCCGGTACGTGCCGGTACGCAAAAGAGGCTCGCCGGGCTGGAGTCGTACAAGACGTACTACGACTGCCCGGCGAGCCTCTTCCGCAGGAACTACCGCTGCCTCAGCGGTTGATCAGCTTCCAGGCGGTGGGCAGCGCGCCCATCGCCAGGGCCGCCTTCAGGGCGTCGCCGATCAGGAACGGAGTGAGGCCGGCGGCGATGGCGGCGGAGGCGGACATGCCGGTTGCGAGGGCCAGGTAGGGGACGCCGACGGCGTAGATGATCGCCTCGCCCAGCAGCATCGCGCCCGCCGTGCGCAGCGCGGTGCGGTCGGCGCCGCGGCGGGCCAGGACGCCGACGACGGTGGACGCGAGGATCATGCCGAGGATGTAGCCGAAGGACGGGGCCGCGGCGCCGGAGGTGCCGTCCGCGAACCACGGCACGCCCGCGATGCCCGCCAGCGCGTACAGCGCGAGGGAGAGGAAGCCGCGGCCGGCGCCGAGGGCCGTGCC
Source organism: Streptomyces sp. NPDC059010 (assembly GCF_042740355.1). NCBI lineage: Bacteria > Bacillati > Actinomycetota > Actinomycetes > Kitasatosporales > Streptomycetaceae > Streptomyces > Streptomyces sp. NPDC059010. The sequence continues at coordinate 85,459 of NZ_JBHYJA010000032.1, read as the reverse complement.
GACCAGCAGGACCGCGAGGGTCTGGCCGGTCACCGGCACCGGGGAGCCCGGCACGGGCACGGAGATCTGGGCCGCGAGGCCGGTGAACGCTGCGCCGCCGGCGACGAGCGCGATGTCGCGGACGCGGGAGGCCGGGAGCAGGTCGGCGAGGACCTGTCCGGGGCGAGCGGGGGCGACGGCAGCGGTGCTCATGGGGACTCCGCGAGGTGAGGGCAGTAGTACGGGACGCTGTGACGCTATACCGGCGTGTGCGGGCCGATCACCGTCAGTGGCCGACAAAGGCTCGCTCGCGGGCTTGGTGGGCTCCGGACAAAGGGTGGGGGTTACACCGGGTACGGGGTGATGCCGGTCACTGTGGCAGGGACGTCGGGCTCACATTTCGGACCGGGAGGCCGACTGTGGGGTCTCGCCAATCGCATGGCCCGCGTGTGCAGAGGCCGTCTCGCCCGTCGGTCGCCGTCTGGGCAGCGGGTGGCCGGTTTGCTAGCTTCGGGCGCATGGTCGCCCAGTCCCGGAACTTCTCGTCGCGTCGCCATGTCGACCTGCGACGCGTGGGCGCGGCCGCCTGTCGCCGTCCGGGGTGAGTCGGACTGCGGTGGATCCGGTCACGACTCGCCCGCTCCAGAGCCTGAACAGGCTCTCGACGGCGCAGTGTCGGACCGGCCCCGAGGAAGTTCCCCATGTCCCGTACCGCGGCACCCACTCTTTCGTCCCCCGTCCCCCGTGTCGCCGACCGTGACCGGCGCCGGACCAGCGCCAGCGTCGTCCTGCGGTCCGTGCTCGAACACGGGCCGGTCGCGCGCAGCACCATCGCCCGGCTGACCGGGCTGTCACCGGCGTCGGTGACGGACTACTGCGCCCGCTTCACCGAGCTCGGGCTCATTCGGGAGGCCGCCGTGCCCCGGCGGTCCAAGGGCGTCGGCCGGCCTCATGTGCCCGTCGATCTGGACGACTCGCGGTTCGTGGTGGGCGGCGTGCACGTGGCGGTGCCGTACACGACCGTGGCGCTGCTCGATCTGCGCGGCCGGGTCGTCGCCGAGCGGGAGTTGAAGCACTCGGGGGCCACCGAGCCGTACGGCGTTCTGGCCCGGGCCGCCGACGGACTGGACGCGCTGCTCGACGCGGCGCCGGGCTGCCGGCCGCTCGGCGTCGGCTTCGCCGCGGGCGGCTGGGTGGACCGGGACTCGGGGACCGTGGTCGAGCACCCGCTGCTGGGCTGGAGCGAGGTGACGGTGCGGGAGGTGCTCGGCGCGCGTACCGGGCTGCCGGTCCATGTGGACGGCCACGCACGGGCGTTGGTGAACGCCGAGCGGCTCTTCGGGCGGGCGCGGGGCAGCGGGAGTGTGCTGCACCTGTTCGTCGGCAACGTGGTCGACGCGGCGTTCGCCACCCACGACGAGGTGCACCACGGTCCCCGCTCCCAGGCCGGCGCCATCGCCCATCTGCCGGTGCCGGGCGGCACGGAGACCTGCGAATGCGGACGGGTCGGCTGCCTCCAGGCCGAGCTGAGCGAGCGGACGTTGTGCCGGCGGGCACGTGCGGCCGGGGTGATCGACGGCGTCAATCCGATGCATGTGGTCGCCGCGGCTGCGAGCGGACATCCGCAGGCCGTCCGGCTGCTGGTGGAGCGGGCACGAGCGGTGGGGCGGGCGGTTGGGCTGCTGCTGGACGTGCTCAACCCGGAGAGCGTCGTCGTCACCGAGGTCGGGACGATCTTCCGCGAGGACTGCCTGCACGCGCTGCGGGAATCGGTCGGACCGGGCCGGGCGGCCGCCGTCGCAGCGACGAGCTTTCCGGATTCCGTACTGGCCGTGGCGGGCGGTGCGGTAGCGCTGGACGTCCTCTATCGGGACCCGTTGGGCACACCCACCTGAGGCGATTTAATTCAGAAACTCGGAATGTTGACAGGAGGCGTGGATGGCCGGGAACATCCTGGTCATGAGCCCGCACACATGCTGTCGCACCCTTTGTTGCTGACGCGTTGCCCCGCGTGAAGCGCTCATTTCCTGCTGCGTGAATTCCTCTTCCCCGGCTTTCTCCTGCCCGGAATTACGCATGCCTTCTTGCTCTGCACCCATGTGAAATCAGGGAGTCCTCCCATGCCTTCTTCCCCTGCGTCCGGCGTCGACCGGCGACTGTTCCTCACCTCACTGCTCGGCGTCACGGCCGCGGCCGCCGGACTCAGCGGCTGCGCCGAGTCCGACGCCGCGACCGGCACCAAGGGCGCCTCGACCGCCCCGCTCGCCGACAAGGTGCCCGCCGGTACGAGCCTGAAGATCGCCTCGTTCTCGAACTCCCAGCAACTCCAGTTCAGACTGGCCAAGTTGGGCGACCCGCCCTTCAAGGTCAGCAACTGGCTGAACATCGGCGCCGGTCCCGATGTCATCAACGCCTTCCGCGCCAAGTCCCTGGACCTCGCCAACAACGCGGGCATCCCGCCGATCCAGGCGCACTATCAGGGCTTCGAAGCGAAGATCGTCGCGATCAACATCACCCGCAGGCCCAACTACCTGTTCGCCACCAAGCCGGGCAGCGACATCCGGTCGGTCGACGACTTCAAGGGCAAGCGGCTCGCCTTCTCGCAGGGCCAGGCGCAGGGTGTCGTCCTGCTCCGCGCGCTGAAGAAGGCCGGCCTGAAGTACGACGAGGTGGAGCTGGTCCCGCTGACCAGCAACCAGTTCCTCACCGCCCTGCAGTCCGGGCAGGTCGACATCGCCCCGCTCGGCAACACCCAGGCGCCCGCCTATCTGTCGCAGTACGAGTCCAAGGGCGCCCGCACCATCACCACCGACGTGGTCGACCTGCTCAACCTGCTGTGGGCGCCGGTCTCCGTGCTGAACGACCCGGCGAAGGCCGCCGCGGTCGCCGCGTACATCCCGTACTGGACCAAGGGCCAGGTGTGGACGTACGAGAACCCCAACATCTGGAACGAGGAGTTCTACGTCAAGACGCAGAACCTGACCCTCGCACAGGCGAAGTCCATCTCCGAGCTCGCCAACAAGCCGCTGTTCCCGCCGAGTTGGGACGAGGCGATCAAGTGGGAGCAGGAGACCGCGGATCTGCTCGCGGAGGGCGGGTTCGTGAAGAAGTTCGACGTCGGTGAGCTCTTCGACCACCGCTTCGAGGGCATCGCCGCGAAGTCCGTACCGGCCGAGTACCGGAAGTGACCGCCATGACCACGACCACCCTGCACAAGGCCGCCGCCGTCGTCACCGCCGACGAGCGGCCCCGTAAACGCCGCCGCGGGCTCGCCCCCGGCAAACGCCTGCCCGCCGCCCCGCTCGCCGGGCCCCTGCTGGTGCTCGCCCTGTGGGCCGCCGCGTCCGCCGCCGAGGCGCTCGATCCCGCCGCGATCCCCGCACCCTGGACGGTGGTGGAGACCGGCGCCCAGCTGTGGACCGACGGGACCCTGATCACCGACATCCTGACCTCGTTGCAGCGGGCCGCGTCCGGTTTCGTGATCGGTCTGGCCGCCGGCGTCGTGCTGGCACTGGCCTCCGGGCTCACCCGCACCGGAGAGGCGCTGATCGACGGCACGGTCAACCTGAACCGGGCCATCCCGACCCTGGGCCTGATCCCGCTGTTCATCCTCTGGCTGGGCATCGGCGAGACCTTCAAGATCGCGATCATCGCCATCGTCGTCTACATCCCGATCTACCTCAACACACATGCCGCGCTGTCCGGCATCGACCACCGGTTCGTCGAGCTCGCCGAGGTGCAGGGCCTGTCGAAGCTGCGCTTCATCCGGGAGATCGTCATCCCCGGCGCGCTGCCCGGGTTCTTCGTGGGACTCCGGCTCGGTGTGACCGGCTCCTGGCTGGGCCTGGTGGTCCTGGAGCAGATCAACGCCACCAGCGGCCTCGGCTACATGATGTTCCAGGCCACGAACTACGGCCAGTCGGACGTCATCCTCGTCGGCCTGGTCGTCTACGGCATCTTCGGCCTCGCCTCCGACAGCACGGTCCGTCTCATCGAACGGAGGGTGCTGTCGTGGCGCCGCACACTGAGCAGCTGACCCGTCCCGCGGTCCAACTCCGCGCCCTGACCCGCTCGTTCGACGGTCGCAGCGTCCTCGACGGCATCGACCTGGACATCCCCGCCGGCCAGTTCGTGGCCCTGCTGGGGCACAGCGGCTCCGGCAAGAGCACCCTGCTGAGGGCGGTCGCCGGACTCGACCACGAGGTCACCGGCAGCGGGCAGCTCACCGCCCCGGACCGGGTGTCGGTCGTCTTCCAGGACTCCCGGCTGCTGCCCTGGCGTCGCGTCCTCGCCAACGTCCTCCTCGGGCTCGACGGCAAGGACGCGGAGCACAAGGGCCGCGAGGCCCTGGCCGAGGTCGGGCTGAAGGGCCGCGAGCGCGCCTGGCCCAACGAGCTGTCCGGCGGCGAGCAGCAGCGCGCCGCACTGGCCCGCTCGCTCGTCCGCGAGCCCGAACTGCTGCTGGCCGACGAGCCGTTCGGGGCGCTGGACGCGCTCACCCGGATCAAGATGCACAACCTGCTGCGGGAGCTGTGGGAACGCCACCGCCCCTCCGTGCTCCTCGTCACCCACGACGTCGACGAGGCGATCGTGCTCGCCGACCGGGTGCTCGTGCTCGACCGGGGCCGTATCGGTCTCGACCTGGCCATCGACCGCGATGCGCAGGCGCGCGGCGAGTACCGGTCACGGCTGCTCGCGGCGCTGGGCGTGACCGAGGACATCAGGTGACCGCCGGTTGCCGTGCGCTCGGGCGGCCTTCGCCCCCGCCGCCCCTACCCGTCCCGTCCCGTCCCCGAGGGCTGCCGCCCCCGGACCCCCGCTTCGGCCCGAAGGGCCTCGTCCTCGAACGCCGGACGGGCTGAAGTACCTGGATCGGCGCTCGTAAGGCCTCCCCGACTGTCACCGTGAAGGACACGCATGCCCCGGCAACTCCACCTCAACGCCTTCCTCATGAACACCGGCCACCACGAAGCCTCCTGGCGGCTGCCCGAGAGCGACCCGTACGCGCACGTGGATCTGGCCCACTACGTCGAGCTGGCCCGGATCGCCGAACGCGGCACCTTCGACTCCCTCTTCCTCGCCGACGGCCCCCAGCTGTGGAGCAACCTCGCGCAGCGGCCCGCGGGTGCCCTGGAGCCGCTCACGCTGCTGACCGCGCTGGCGACGGCCACCGAGCACATCGGCCTCATCGCGACCGCGTCCACCTCCTACAACTCCCCCTACAACCTGGCCCGCAAGTTCGCCTCGCTCGACATCATCAGCGGCGGCCGGGCGGGCTGGAACATCGTCACCACGGCCGGCGCCGAGGCCGCCCGCAACTTCGGTCTGGACGCGGAGCCCGCACACGCCGAGCGATACGCCCGGGCCGCCGAGTTCCTGGACGTCGCCCTGAAGCTCTGGGACAGCTGGGAGGACGACGCGGTCGTCGCCGACAAGGCGGCCGGTGTGTGGGGCGACGACGCCAAGATCCATCCGCCCCGGCACAGGGGGACGTTCTTCAGCGTCGAGGGCGCCCTCAACGTCCCGCGCACCCCGCAGGGCTATCCGCTGCTCGTGCAGGCGGGGTCGAGCGAGGACGGCAAGCGGTTCGCCGCCCAGTACGCGGAGGCGGTGTTCACCGCGCAGCAGACGATCGAGGACGCGCGGGCCTTCTACGCCGACCTCAAAGCACGTACCGCCGATGAGGGCCGTGACCCCGACCACATCAAGGTGCTGCCCGGCATCGTCCCGGTGATCGGCTCCACGGAGGCCGAGGCGCGGGCGCACGAGCAGGCGCTGGAGGACCACATCGTGCACGTGCACGGGGTGGCCAATCTCGAACGCCTTCTCCAACTTCCTGCCGGATCACTGGAGTTGGACGCCCAGCTTCCCGCCGACCTGCCATCCGAGGACGCCGTCGAGGGCGCCAAGAGCCGCTACACGCTCGTCGTCGAACTGGCCCGGCGTGAGCGCCTCACCGTCCGGCAGCTCATCGGCCGGCTGGGCGGCGGCCGCGGTCACCTCACCTTCGCCGGTACGCCCGAGCAGATCGCCGACGCCATCGAGACCTGGTTCACCCAGGGCGCCGCCGACGGATTCAACATCATGCCGCCGGTTCTGCCGTCCGGCCTCGACGCCTTCGTCGACCACGTCGTCCCGATCCTCCGCGCCCGCGGCCTGCTCCGCAGCGAGTACGGCCCGCGCCGCACCCTGCGCGAGCGCTACGGCCTCCCGCGCCCCGCCAACCAGTACACCCTCCGGGAATCCGCCCTCGTCTGAAAGGACCCACCCATGTCCGGTATCGAGATCCACAAGGTCACCGCGAACATCGGCGCCCGCGTGTCCGGCGTCGACATCTCCCAGCCGCTCGGCGGGGAGACGGTCGCCGCCCTGCGCGAGGCCCTCAACGTCCACAAGGCCCTCGTCTTCGACGACGTGAACCTGGACGACGAGACCCAGCAGGCCTTCGTGCGCCACTTCGGCGACGTGACCACCGCGCACCCGACGGTCTCCTCCGTCTCGGGCGTCCCAAACGTGCTGCCCGTCGACAGCGAGCGCGGCCGTGCCGCCAACCACTGGCACACCGACGTCACCTTCGTCCTCAACCCGCCGCAGGCCAGCACCCTGCGCAGCATCACGATCCCGCCCTACGGCGGCGAGACCCTGATCGCCAGCTCGGCGGCCGCCTACCGCCAGTTGCCCGAGCCGCTGCGGCAGCTGGCCGACACCCTGTGGGCGGAGCACACCAACGACTACGACTACGCGGTGCCGGACGAGGAGGTGGACGACGACCAGGCCGCCCGGCGTGCCGAGTTCACGTCGATCAAGTACCGCACGGTCCACCCGGTCGTCCGTGTCCATCCGCTGACCGGTGAGCGCGGCCTGTTCATCGGCGGGTTCGCCCAGCGGATCGTGGGCCTCTCGCCGGGCGAGTCCCGCAGGATCCTCGACCTGCTCCAGGCGTACGTCACCCGGCCGGAGAACATCCTGCGGCACCGCTGGTCGGAGAACCAGCTGGTCCTCTTCGACAACCGCATCACCCAGCACTACGCCATCGACAACTACGACGGCCGGCCGCGCCGCCTGCACCGGGTGACGGTCGCGGGTGACGTGCCCGTCGGCATCGAGGGCAAGGAGAGCTACTCGATCGAGGGGGACGCGTCGCACTACACCCCTGTCGCCGCATGATCGTCGCGTGATCGTTTCGTCACCTACAGTGCGGCGAGTGTCCGCATAGTGAGCAGCCTCTCCTTCTGAGCGGAGAGGCTGCTCACATGGTGGGCGTTTTTTGCCCTCTCACGCATTGGACGAGCCGCGCCCATGCAGCACAGCAGCACCGAGACACCCGCTCAGGCGGACGACGTCTCCCCGGGACTGAACCACGGCCTCAAGCAGCGCCACCTGTCGATGATCGCCCTCGGCGGTGTCATCGGTGCGGGCCTGTTCGTCGGGTCCGGCGCCGGTATCGCCGCCGCAGGCCCCTCGATCGTCGTCGCCTACGTCCTCTCCGGCCTCCTCGTGATGCTGGTGATGCGGATGCTGGGCGAGATGTCGGCCGCGCACCCCTCCTCCGGCTCCTTCTCGGCACACGCCGAGCGGGCGATCGGGCCGTGGGCGGGCTTCACCGCCGGCTGGTCCTTCTGGGTCCTGCTCTGCACGGCCGTCGGCCTGGAGGGCATCGGCGCCGCGAAGATCGTCACGACCTGGCTGCCGCACACGCCCGAGTGGGCCTGGGTGGCCCTCTTCATGGTCGTCTTCTGCGGCGCGAACCTGGCCGCCGTGAAGAACTTCGGCGAGTTCGAGTTCTGGTTCGCGGCCCTGAAGGTCGGCGCGATCGGCCTGTTCCTCGTCCTGGGCGGGCTGGCCATCGCGGGCGTCCTGCCGGGCACTAACGCGCCGGGCACCGCGAACCTCACCGGCGCGGGCGGTTTCCTCCCGCACGGCAGCGAGGGCCTCATCATCGGCCTGCTCGCCTCGGTCTTCGCCTACGGCGGCATGGAGACGGTCACCATCGCGGCGGCCGAGTCGGAGAACCCGGTCAGCGGTGTCGCGAGCGCGGTCCGCACGGCCATGTGGCGCATCGCCCTCTTCTACATCGGCTCGATGGCCGTCGTCGTGACCCTGGTCCCCTGGGACTCCAAGGACATCGTCGAGGTCGGCCCCTACGTCGCCACCCTCAACCACCTGGGCATCCCCGGCGCCGGCCAGCTCATGAACGTGGTCGTCCTGGTCGCCCTGCTGAGCGCCATGAACGCCAACATCTACGGCTCCTCGCGCATCGCCTACTCCCTCGTCCAGCGCGGGCAGGGCCCGGCGGCGCTGGGCCGGGTGTCCGGCGGGGTCCCGAGGATCGCGGTCCTCGCCTCCTCGGTCTTCGGCTTCGTCTGCGTGGTCCTGAGCTACTGGCGCCCGGACGACGTCTTCCCCTGGCTGCTGAACATGATCGGCGCGGTCATCCTCGTCGTCTGGATCTTCATCGCCGTCTCCCAACTGCGGCTGCGCCGCCGCCTGGAGCGCGAGGCACCGGAGAAGCTGGTCGTGCGGATGTGGGCGTTTCCGGTGCTGACGTGGGTCGCACTGGCGGGGATGGCCGCGATCTTCGTACTGATGGCCCGGGAGCCGGACACGCGGGTGCAGTTGTACTCGACGGGCGGCATGACGGTGGCCCTGGCGGCCGTGGGCTACCTCTGGCAGCGGGCTCGGACCAAGGGCTGATCAGGGCTCTGACAGGGCTCTGATCAGGGATGATCAGAGCCCGTCAGGGACAAACAGAGCCCTCGGGACCGGGCCGGTTCAGCGCTCGGTGATGTGCTGGTCGCGTCCGGCCTGGTAGACGCGGCCGCTGCCGGAGGCCTCCGCGTTCAGCCGGATCTCCACCGAGGGCCGCTGCTCCGGGAGCTCGGGGCTCAACTCCGCCAGGATGCGGCGCAGTTCGTCGGCGACCTCGGGCTGGGCGACGAGCAGGCGGCGGACCCGTGCCTGCCACTCGGCGGTCAGCTCGGCCTCGGTGTCGGTGTCGCCCGACTGGCGGGCGAGGAGCAGGTCGTCGCGGGTGGCTTCGAGTTCGCCGCTGACGGCGTCGGCGCGGGCGGGCTGGAAGCGCTGCCAGAGGGCGACGACGCCGTCACGGGCCGACTCCCACGCCTGACCGGCCATCAGCGCCACGACCGTGGTGCCCGCAGTGCGGGCGAGTTCGGCGATCTCGGGACCCATGGCATTCCTCCCTGACACCCGTAACACCCCTGGCTACGACTGCCGATAGTAGATCGCGCCGCACCCTCCGCCGCACACTCCTCCCCCCTTCCCTCCCTCTCCCTCCTCTTGCTGCTAGCTTGTTGTTGCAAGCTACTTGCAACAAGAGCTCTGAGGGGACCCTTCATGCCCGTCTACACACTCCCGGACCTGCCCTACGACTACTCCGCGCTCGCGCCCGTGATCAGCCCCGAGATCATCGAGCTGCACCACGACAAGCACCACGCGGCCTATGTGAAGGGCGCCAACGACACGCTGGAGCAGCTCGCGGAGGCACGGGACAAGGAGCAGTGGGGGTCGGTCAACGGGCTGGAGAAGAACCTGGCGTTCCATCTGTCCGGGCACATCCTGCACAGCATCTACTGGCACAACATGACCGGTGACGGCGGTGGCGAGCCGCTCGCCGCCGACGGTGTGGGTGAGCTGGCGGACGCCATCGCCGAGTCCTTCGGGTCCTACGCCGGCTTCAAGGCGCAGCTGTCCAAGGCCGCCGCGACCACGCAGGGTTCGGGCTGGGGTGTGCTGGCGTACGAGCCGCTGAGCGGGCGGCTGATCGTCGAGCAGGTCTACGACCACCAGGGCAACGTCGGCCAGGGCGCCACGCCGATCCTCGTGTTCGACGCCTGGGAGCACGCCTTCTACCTCCAGTACCGCAACCAGAAGGTCGACTTCATCGAGGCCATGTGGCAGGTCGTCAACTGGCAGGACGTGGCCCGGCGTTACGAGGCCGCCAAGTCCCGTGCGGACGTGCTGCTGCTCGCCCCTTGAGCCACCCCTGAGCCACCCTGAGTCACCCCTCAGTCGTCCTGCCTCGTGATCGTCTTCTCACCCTTCACGAACGGCAGGCGGAATGAAGGAAGCCCCCGCAAGGACCTGACTCGCGGGGGCTTCCCATGTCTCCCACCGCGCCCGGCCACGCTTCACCGGAATTTCACGCGCCCCGGCAACCGTACGGCCATGACCTTCGGCACACGCACCTGGCTGCGCGCCCTCACGGCGCTGCTGCTGGCCCTCTTCATCTCGGTCGGCGCCATGCCCGCCGGGGTCGCCGACGACAAGCGGCCCCCTGGTGCGGCGGACGGCCGCGACCTCTCGGCGGAGTCCGACGCCAACCCGCTGCTCAGCGCGCCGCTCCGGCCGGTGGAAGAACTGCGCCTGGCGCTCGGCATCATCCTGGACGACCACGAGTCGGCCTTCGACGCGAACCGCAACGGCGCCGTCGACTACCTCAACCCGCTCCTGATGACGGACAAGCAGATCACCGAACTCCTGAACGACCCCACCAGCATCGTCCACGAGAACGGCGAGTTGTGGTTCCCCTCCATGGTCGCGCTGGAGCCGCTGAAGGGCTATCTGAAACCCGCACTCGTGGAACAGCTGGAGCAGGCGGGCGTCACACGCCTCGTCGCCGTCACCGCGCTGAACAACCCGGGCGGAGACCATTCCGAGCAGCAGATACAAAAGAAGCTGGACAAACACGGCATCGGCCGGGAAGTCAGAGCCCTTGGCGGTTCCGAGCGCCAGCAGTGTGCGGGCAGATGCACGCCGCTGTACAGCCGCGACACCCCGACCGTCTACGGGCGCAGTTACGACCTCAGTTCAAAGGAAGTCGCCAAGCGGGAGGAGGACGTCAAACGGGCTGGGGAGAAGGCCGCACATCTGGGGCCCAAGGCGCGGAAAAGCGCGGAGCAGCGTGCGGACGAGCCGTTCAAACTGCTGCGGGAGGAACGTAACAAGAGCGCTGTTGTCCAATTGGGCGTCGACCTCGGCCACGTGCGGGAGGCCTCCAAGACATGGACCAACTATGTGCTGCACCCCCTCTTCACCCGCCTCCAGTCGGACTGCCCGCCCCCTCAGGCGCAGTCCCGGCGTCTCCCCGCCCCGGCACCGCGCACCATGGCGCTCGCGGTGCAGGCCAAGGCGGCGAACCCCTGCGGCGACGACGAGGGCTCCGCGAAGACGAGCGGGCTGGGCGCCACCCTCACCGTCCCCGGCCTGGGCAACGGCGGCATCGACTTCTCCACCATGGAGCTGCGCTACCTCGCGGACCCCGGTGACGGCAGCGGCCTGCAGTACTCGTTCAGCGCCGAACTGGACCCCCTGAAGGGGGACATGCGCCCGGCCACCGGAATCGCGGGCGCCACCCAGAGCTCCGACGCCTTCTTCGTCTGGCTCTCCCTCACCCCCCGGGACTTCTGGGTCAACCTCAACCCCGACGAGCCGGACCGCATCGTCGACGACCGGCTCGGGCGGACGGACGCCGGTCGTGTTCTGCTGGAAGCCGATCTCCGGATGAAGAAGACCGTCGGCAAGCTCATCCATCCCCACGGCGCGCTCGGCCGGAAGTTCTGGGACAGGGTCCGGGGCGACTGCATGTCGTTCCGCAACTGGATCCTGCCGGCGCCCGCGTCGGTCCGCCAGGACGGGGACAGGCTCTACATCCTCGACGCGCCTCTCGACGTCCAGATGGAGACCCAGTACCTGAAGGCCAACGGCGGCTCGTCCGCGCGCTCCTGTCCCGAGCAGGACAAGGCCACCGAAGACCACAACGAGGAGCTCTTCCGCAGCCAGATCCTCCCCGAGCTCAAGAAGGCCATCAACACCGCCCCCGAGTACGCCGCACTGCGCCGCGTCTATCTCGCCCGGGTCGCCGCCGAGTGGTACCGGGAGCTGAGCCTGACCAGGAGGACGACGTACGGCGACCTCATCGACAGCGGCGACATCGACGCCTGGCGGAACACCGACGGCTGGCAGCCCAGGGACACATTCGACCGGTACGTCGACTCGTACACCAAGGGCGAGTACAAGGTCACCGACAGGACCACCCGCGGTGACACCACCTACGTACGCAGCTACGTCTACGGCGGCGTCGACCTCACCGACATCCCCGTCAAGGAAGTCACGGACGAGCGTTTCACCGCGGACTTTGCCGGGCTCCCCCAGCGCGTCGGCCGTTCGCTGAACGCGCCGTCGGCGGGCGACGGGGACGAGACCGTCTGGCTCGGCTCAACGACCCCACGCCAGGCGGCGCACCCGAGGTCCGGCGCACCCGAGGAGCGGCCCTCGCCCGTTTCCACGAACTCGGGGTCGCTGCGTCTGCTGCCCGCACTTCTGGTCCCGCTGCTCGCCCTGCTGTGGTGGCGCCGGCACCGCCTGAACTCCCGCCCCCGGGCACGTTCCTAGGGCTTGCGGCCCAGGCCGCCGTGCTGGCCGATGGGGCGCGGCTGCTCGTCGTTCGGGTCGGGGTGCCACAGAGGGACGGAGACGATGCCCGGCTCCACGAGGTCCAGGCCGTCGAAGTAGGCGGTGATCTGGTCGACCGGGCGCAGGAAGTAGGGGACGGCGCCCGTCTCGTTGTAGGCGTCCTGGGCCTGTTCGTAGGTCGGGTCGGTGCCGCGGGAGCCCTCGTTGAGGGAGAGGTAGCTGCCGGAGGTGAGGCCGGCCAGCAGGCGGCGGACGATGTCGCGGGCCTGGTCGTAGTCGGCGATGTGACCGAGGATGCCGCTGAGGATCAGGGCCGTGGGGCGGGTGAGGTCGAGGGTGCCCGAGGCCGCCTCAAGGATCTTCTCCGGCTCGTACACGCTCAGGTCCTCGTACGCCGTCACGCCCTCCGGCGTCGAGGTGAGCAGGGCGCGGGCGTGGGCCAGGACCAGGGGGTCGTTGTCGACGTAGACGATCCTCGACTCCGGGGCGAGGCCCTGGGCCACCTCGTGGGTGTTGTCGACGGTCGGGAGCCCGGTGCCGACGTCGAGGAACTGGCGTATGCCCGCCTCCGACACCAGGTACCGGATGCTGCGGCCCAGGAACGAGCGGCTGCTGCGGGCGATGGTGACGATGCCGGGGAAGACGGCGGTGTAGGCGTCGCCGGCCGCCTCGTCCACCGGGTAGTTGTCCTTGCCGCCCAGCCAGTAGTTCCAGATGCGGGCCGAGTGCGGTACCGAGGTGTCGATCTCCGTCATGGGCACATGGTGCTACGAGACGTCCGGCTCGCAGGGCACATTGAGGGAGAGAAGTGCGGCGGATCCGCCGGATTTCACGAGGAGTTCGCTGATCGCCGCGTTGCGCAACCGGGGGAACACTCTGCGGTACTCCCGGGCCGGGATCGACAGCAGTGTGCACAGCACCAGACGGAAGAGCGTGTTGTGGGCGACCACGAGGACCCGTTCGCCGGGGTGGGCGGCGGCGATCCGGCGCAGGGCGGCGGCGCCGCGCTCGGCCGCGTCGGCCGGGTTCTCGGCGTCCGGGAAGGGGTGCGCCACCGGGTCCCTGCGGAACGCCTCCGCCGCCGCGGGGTCCTCGGCCGCGAACTCCGCGAGCGTACGGCCCTCCAGCACGCCGAAGTCGCATTCGCGCAGGTCGGGTTCGCGTCGCGGGGTGAGTCCGAGGGCCCGGCAGGCCGGGTCGGCGGTGATGACCGCGCGGGACACGGGTGACGTCCAGATCGCGTCGACCGGGTGGGCGCCGGCCCACCGGCCGAGGGCGTCGGCCTGGGCACGCCCGGTGTCGGTGAGGGGCACGTCGCTGACGCCTGCGTAGCGGTTCTCGGCGTGCCAGATCGTCTGCCCGTGCCGCGCCAGCAGCAGCGTCGTACCCGTGCTTGTCCCGGTGCCTGTGCTCGTGCCTGTGCCTGTGCCTGTGCCTGTGCCTGTGCCTGTGCCTGTGCCTGTGCCTGTGCCTGTGCTCATGATTGCGCAGTATCTCCGTCCAGGCGGGCACGCGCGTGCGCCGCGACCGGGGGCGGGAGCCAGCCTCGGGTGGTGAGCTCGTCGACGAGGCGGGCGTAGGGCTCGGCGAAGCGGGCGGTGCGGTCGGGGCGGGGTTCGACGGTCGTGCCGATGCGGACCATGCCCTCCGCGGCCTCCGGCAGGTCGGCCACGGCCCCGGTGCCGAACGCCGCCAACGCGGCCATCCCCAGGGCCGGTTCCGTCTGCCGTGGAACGCGGGCCGGGCGGCCCAGGATGTCGGCGCGCAGTTGGTTCCAGTACGGGCTGCGGGCGCCGCCGCCCGTGAAGGTGAGGGGGCCGTCGAGCGGGGCGCCGAGGTGGTGCAGATAGTCCAGGCACAGGCGTTCCGTGAAGGCGACTCCCTGGAGGAGGGAGGCCCACAGGTCGGCGTCGGACTCCGGTTCGCCGAGGACGAGCGCGAAGGCGTCCGGTGCGAGGAACGGGAAGCGCTCGCCGGGTGAGACGAGGGGGTAGGTGATGGCGCCGGACGGCTCGTAGGCGGCGGCCAGCGTGTCCATGTCCGCCGGGTCGGCGCCCGCGAACGCCGCCGTGAGCACGCCCGCGCCCACGCTGGAGGCGCCGCCCGGCAGCCAACTCCCGTCCGGCGCACGGTGGTTGTAGACCACGCCGGTCGGGTCACGGACCGGTGTCGGGGCGGCGCCCTTGAGGACCAGGGTGGTGCCGAGCACCGAGTTCCAGGAGCCGGGGCGCAGGGCGGCGGAGGCGATCTGGGCCGCGCAGCCGTCGGTCATCCCGGCGATGACGGGGGTGCCGGCGGGGATGCCGGTGGCGTCGGCGGCGGACGCGCAGACCTCGCCGAGGGGGGTGCCGGGGCGTACGACGTCCGGGATGGCCGGGCCGGGCAGGCCGAGGCGGGACAGCATGGCCGGCCAGGCGTCGCGCTCCAGGTCGTAGCCGGTCTTGAGGGCGTGGCTGGAGTCGGCCGGGGGGAGCTCGCCGGTGAGGAGGGAGACGATCAGGTCGGGCTGGTGGGTGACCCGGCCGTGGCCGTACTTCTCGGTCAGCCACAGCGCCTTGGGCAGGGCCCAGGTGTCCTGCACCCCGAGCCCCGCCATCCGCGCCCGCGCCCCCTGCACCGTGGCGCGCCCGTCGTCGTACATCAGCGCGGGGCTCATCGGCCGCCCCGCCCCGTCCGTCAGCAGCACGGTTCCGGACGTCCCGCACACCGCGAGCCCGCCGACCGTGTCCTTCGGCCGCCCGTGCAGCGCGGTCCGGGACGCCGCGCACAGCCCGTCCCACCACTCCGCCGGATCCTGCTCGTGCCGCACTCCGTCCCGCCGTCCGGCGAGGGGGGCCGAGCCGCTGCCGAGGACCGTGCCGTCCCCGGTGACCAGCAGGACCCTGACGCTCTGGGTCCCCAGGTCGATCCCGAGCCATGCGTCGTGTTCATGCGTCATCCGGACCTCCCGCACATCTCGATCCGTGAACTTCACACTCTGCCCTGAGATTTTCCCCTGCGCGAGGGATTGACGCCCAACTTCCGCCGTTCCACCCTCTGTTAACGAGTCGACTCGCCGCGTTAACCACGAGCAACCCGGATGGCCGAACCCCACGTGGAGGTCACGGATGGACATGCACGTGCACGACCGCCGCCGCTTCCTGGCGCTGAGCGCCGCCCTGGCCGCCACGCCGCTGCTGACCGCCTGCGGTGCCGGATTCGGCGGTGACGACGACAAGAGCGACGGCTCGGCGGCGGACGACGTCACCGGCTCCTTCGACTGGCGGCGCGAGAAGGGCACGACCGTCAAGGCGCTGCTGAACAAGCACCCGTACACGGACGCGCTGATAGCCGATCTCAAGTCCTTCACCGAGAAGACCGGCATCAAGGTCGAGTACGACGTCTTCCCCGAGGACAACTACTTCGACAAGCTCACCGTCGACCTGTCCAGCGGACGCGCCTCGTACGACGTCTTCATGCTCGGCGCGTACATGGTCTGGCAGTACGGCCCGCCGGGCTGGCTGGAGGACCTCGGGCCCTGGATGCGCAACTCCTCGGCCACCGGCGCCGAATGGGACCAGGCCGACTTCTTCCCGAACCTCCTCCAGGCCGACCAGTGGTCGCTGAAGGCGGGTGCGCCGCTCGGACAGGGCGGGCAGTACGCGCTGCCGTGGGGCTGGGAGACCAACGTCGTCGCCTACAACACGGACGTCTTCAAAAAGCTCGGCCTCAAGCCCGCCGAGACCTTCGACGAGCTGCGCGAGATCGCCGGGGCCATCAAGAAGAAGGCGCCGGGCGCCGGTTTCGACGGCATGTACGGGATCGCCGTACGGGGATCGAGAAGCTGGGCGACCATCCACCCGGGCTTCATGACGATGTACGCCCGTAACGGGCTCAAGGACTTCACAGTCCAGGGCGGGAAGCTCACACCCGCCATGAACACCCCGGAGGCGGTCGCGTTCACCGAGGACTGGGCGGGCATGGTCAAGCAGGGCGGGCCGCCGTCCTGGACGTCGTACACCTGGTACCAGTGCTCCAGCGACCTCGGGGCGAAGAAGGCCGGGATGCTGTTCGACGCGGACACGGCGGCCTACTTCCAGGCGGTGGAGGGGGCGAGCCCCGCCTCCGGGAAGATCGCCTTCCATCCCGGTCCGAAGGGTCCGGACGGTTCTCTCGCCACCAACATGTGGATCTGGTCGCTCGGCATGAACGCCAAGAGCAAGAAGAAGAGCGCCAGTTGGCTGTTCCTGCAGTGGGCGACCGGCAAGCAGCACCTGCTCAAGAGCGCGATCACGCACAACCACATCGACCCGGTGCGCAAATCGATCGCCGACGCCGCCGCCTACAAGGACAAGATGAGGCATCTGCCCGGCTTCATCGAGACCTTCGAGACCGTCGTGGACCAGACGAAGATCCAGTTCACCCCGCAGGCCCAGTTCTTCGACGCGACCACCAGCTGGGCCGCCGCCCTCCAGGAGATCTACGGCGGCAAGGGCGCCGAGTCGGTGCTGGACGGGCTGGCGGGCGACCTCGCCGACAAGGTGGGCTAGCGCGATGGGATGGCGGTTCGCCCTTCGCCCCTACGTCCTGATCGTCCCCGCCCTGCTGCTGACCTGCGGAATCCTCTACCCCTTCGGACTCGGCCTCTACTACACGCTGTTCGACTTCTCGGCGAGCAAGCCGCAGCCGGACATGGTGCGGTTCGAGAACTACGAGACCGTCTTCACGCAGGAGGCCTTCTGGAACTCGGCGTGGGTGACTGTGCTGTACGCGGTGGGGGCGGCCGCCGTGGAGACCGTGCTCGGGGTCGCCGTCGCCCTGCTGCTGCACCGGTCGTCCGTCGTCGGGCGGGTGCTGGAGAAGATCCTCATCCTGCCGCTGATGATCGCGCCGGTGATCGCGGCGATCATCTGGAAGCTGATGCTCCAGCCGTCCGTCGGCGTCGTGAACCACCTGCTCAGACCCTTCGGGCTGGGCGGGGTGCAGTGGACGGACACCCCGACCGGCGCGCTGCTGTCGTCCATCGCCGTGGACGTGTGGGTGTACACGCCGTTCGTGGCGATCCTCGCGCTCGCCGGGCTGCGCTCGCTGCCCACCTCCCCCTTCGAGGCGGCGGCGGTCGACGGTGCGGGCTGGTGGTACACCTTCCGGCGGCTGACGCTGCCGATGCTGTGGCCGTACGTCCTGGTCGCGGTGATCTTCCGGTTCATGGACTCGCTGAAGGTGTTCGACATCATCTACGCCCTGACGGAGGGCGGACCGGGTGACTCGACGGTCGTCCTCCAGATCCGCGCCTACCTGGAGGCGATCCGCTTCCAGCGGTACTCGTTCGGCATCAGCTACACGATCGTGCTCTGGGCCGTGGTGTATCTCGCCGCGATGGTGCTGGTGAAGCACCTGGGGAAGATCCAGCGGAAGGCGGCGGAGGTGGCTGCCAAGTGACGTTCAGGAAACGGCTGCTGGGGTGGCTGGCGGATGCCGCCCTCATCCTCTACTTCGTCTTCGCGCTGTTTCCGATCGCCTGGATGGTGATCCTCTCCCTGAAGCCGGCCAACGAGCTCTTCTCCACCTACTTCTCCTTCTCCCCCACCCTCGACGGCTACCGCACGGTCCTCGGCGACAGCGAGGGCATCCCGTTCGTGCGGTTCTTCGTCAACAGCCTGGTCGTGTCGGTGGGCGCGGTGGTCCTGTCGCTCCTGGTGGGGCTCCCGGCGGCGTACGCCTCGGCGCGCTGGCGGTTCAAGGGCTCGGAGAACCTGATGTTCACGCTGCTGTCGTTCCGGTTCGCGCCCGAACTCACCGTGATCATCCCGCTGTTCGTGCTCTACCAGAAGCTCGGCCTGTTCGACACGTACGTCGGCATGGTGTGGGTGCTCCAGCTGGTCACGCTGCCGCTGATCGTATGGATCATGCGGTCCTACTTCGCGGACCTCACCCCCGAACTGGAGCAGGCGGCGCTGCTGGACGGCTACACCCGCAAGCAGGCGTTCCTGCGGGTGGCGCTGCCGCTGGTGAAGCCGGGGGTCGCGGCGGTCTCCCTGCTGGCCTTCATCTTCGCGTGGAACAACTTCGTCTTCCCGCTCATCCTGACCTCCAACGAGGCCCAGACCGTGACCGTGGGCGCCCTGTCCTTCCTCGGCGGCGACCGCCCCAAGTACAACCTCACGGCCGCCGCCGCCCTCGTCTCCGTGGTCCCGCCCCTGCTGCTGGCCCTCACCATCCAGCGGTATCTGGTGCGGGGCCTGTCCTTCGGGGCGGTGAAGTCGTGATCCGGCTGTCGGGCGTCCGCAAGACATACGGCAAGGTCACCGCACTCGACGACCTGGAACTGGACGTCCGGGAAGGCGAGTTCTTCTGCCTCCTCGGCCCCTCGGGCGCCGGCAAGACCACGACCCTGAAGACGATCGCCGGGCTGGAGACCCCCGAAGCCGGCACGGTCGAGCTCGACGGCGAGGACATGCGCGGCGTGGAGCCGTACGACCGTGGAGTGGCGATGTGCTTCGAGAGCTACGCCCTCTACCCGCACAAGTCGGCCTACGACAACCTGGCCTCGCCGCTCCGCTCCCCACGCCACCGCCTCCCCGCGGACCGGGCCAGGGAGCGGATCGGCGAGGTCGCCGAACTCCTGGGAATCTCCGCCTTGTTGGACCGCCCGGTCGGCCGGCTCTCCAACGGCCAGCGACAGCGCGTGGCCCTCGGCCGGGTCCTGGTCCGCCCGGCCCGCGCCTTCCTCCTCGACGAGCCCCTCTCCCACCTGGACGCCAAACTGCGCCAGCAGATGAGGGCCGAGCTGAAGGCGATCGGCGCGGTACGGCACACGACCACCCTCTACGTCACCCACGACTCCGTGGAGGCACTGGCGCTGGGCGACCGGATCGGGGTCATCCGGGAGGGGCGGATCGTGCAGACGGGGACCCGGGAGGAGATCTGGTACCGGCCCTACGACACGGAGGTGGCGCGGGCCTTCGGCCGTCCCCGCATCAATCTCCTCCCGGGAGCGGTGACATCCGACGGCGGTTTCCGTTCCCCGGACGGCAAGGTCGAGCTGCCGCTCCGGACCGAGGCGGCCACGACCCCGGCCGCGGCCCCCGGCACGAAGGTGCTGATCGGCGTACGCCCCCGCGACCTCACCCTCGGCGAGGGCCCCGGCCACGAGCTCTCCGGCACCGTCTACGTCACCGAGGTGCTCGGCCGGTCGGTGGAGGTCACGGTCCGGCTCGGCGAGCAGCATGTCTCGCTGGTCGTGCCGCGCGGCGAGGCGACAAGCCTTCGGCCCGACGATCCGGTACGCCTGTCGGTCCGGCCTGAGAACCTGCTGCTGTTCGAGGCCGACCGGCCGCAGCGTCCAGGACGACGGATCGAGACACGATGAGCAATCACAGCAGCGGTCCGCAGGGCCCCGCCGCCCGGCAGGCCGCCATGGCCGAGCTGGTCCTCGCCGACGGTTCGGCGACGGCCGCCGAGCTGGCCGAGCGGTTCGGGGTCAGCCTGATGACCATCCACCGGGACCTGGACGAGCTCGAACGGCAGGGCATCGTGCGCAAGTCCAGGGGCGGTGTGACCGCGCAGCCCTCCGGGGTCTTCGAGTCCAACGTGCAGTACCGGCTGAAGACCATGCGCGCCGAGAAGGCCGCCGTGGCCGACCGCGCCCTGAGGCTGATCGAGCCCGGCATGGCGATCATGCTGGACGACTCGACCTCCACCCTGGAGATAGCCCGCAGGCTGCGCGCCGGCGAGGTGACCCCGCTGACGGTCGTCACCAACTTCCTGGAGGCCATCAACGTCCTCTCCGACCAGCGCGGCATCCATCTGATGGCCCTCGGCGGCGACTACGACCCGCTGCACTCCTCCTTCCTCGGCGTGTCCTGCGTAGAGGCGATCGAGCAGCTGCGGGTGGACGTGTGCTTCGCGTCGACGTCGGCCGTGCACGGGGGTTACGCCTACCACCAGGAGCAGCACATCGTGTCGGTGAAGCGGGCCATGCTCGACGCGGCCGCCCGCAATGTGCTGCTGATCGACCACACCAAGCTCGCCCGGGTCGCCCTGCACCGGGTGGTCCCCCTCTCCCGCTTCGACCTGCTCCTCGTGGACGACGGGGCGTCGGCGGAGGCGCTGCGGGACCTGGACGAGCACAAGGTCACCTACGAAGTCTGCGCCCGGACAGGTCCTGGGGCACCGATCGTGACGAAGGGCAGCGATGACCGAGCTGGAGCTACGTGATCTGCGCAAGACCTTCTCGGCGCGGGGCCGCCCGCCGGTGGCTGCCGTACGCGGCCTGGACCTGGCCCTCCACTCCGGCGAGCTGCTCGGTCTGCTGGGCCCCTCGGGCTGCGGAAAGTCCACGACCCTGCGGATGATCGCCGGCCTTGAGACGGTGACCGGCGGCGACATCCTGGTCGGCGGTTCGTCGGTGACCGCCCGCCCGGCGCAGCAGCGCAACATCGGGGTCGCCTTCGAGAACTACGCCCTCTACCCGCCCCTCACGGTGGCGGAGAACCTGGCCTTCGGCCTGAAGGCACGCAGGAGGGCCGACCGGGGAGACGTCGACCGCAAGGTCAGGGAGATCGCCGAGCGCGTCGACCTCACCGACATCCTCGACGCCCGCCCGGCGGGCCTGTCCAGCGGCCAGAAGCAACGGGTCTCCCTGGCCCGGGCGCTGATCCGGGAACCGGACGTGCTCCTCCTCGACGAGCCCCTCTCCCATCTGGACGCGGCCCAACGCGACACGACCCGCCGCGAACTCAAGCGCATCCAGCGCGACCTGGGCCACACCACCATCCTCGTCACCCACGACCAGGAGGAGGCCCTCTCCCTGGCCGACCGGATCGCCGTGATGAAGGACGGCGTGATCCAGCAGCTCGGCACCCCGTACGAGATCTACGACAGCCCCGCCAACGTCTTCGTCGCGGACTTCGTGGGCGAGCCCGCGATCAACCTCCTCCCCGGCGTGACGACGACCGACGGCCACGCCCGCCTGTCGGAGACGGCACGGCTCGCGCTGCCGGTGCCGGTGGAGGCGGGCCGGGAGGTGGTGGTCGGCATCCGCCCGGAGGACCTGACGCTGACGGGCGAGGACGACGGACTGTCTGCCCGCGTGGTGGCCCACGAACCCCTCCTGGAGTCGGGCATCGCGACCCTCGCGCTCGACGGCGTCGACAGCCCCCTCGTCGTCCTCACCGCCCCCGAGGTACGCCTCGTCCACGACGACCGCGTCCATGTCACCGCCGACCCTCACCTCACCCATGTCTTCGACGCCGAGACGGGAGACTCCCTCCGATGACCAACGGGAACAGCGTGCGCGTGGTGGCCGCCGGCGACCACTTCATCCTGCCGACGCTCATCAGGGAGGCACTCGCCCGTGAACTCGCCTGTGAGATGGGCGAGTTGACACTCGGCTGGCCGCTGGACCCCTTCGGTCCGGTGGCCGAGGTGACCGAGGCGAGTGACGCCGAGGACGAGCTGATCGAGGCCCTCGCCGGGGCGCAGGTGCTGGTCACGCAGATGGGCCCGGTGACGGAGCGCGTCCTCGACGCCTGCCCGGACCTGCGACTGGTGGTGGTGTGCCGGGGCGGCCCGGTGAACGTCAACCTGGACGCGGCCAAACGGCATGACGTGCGGGTGTGTTACGCCCCCGGGCGCAACGCCGCCGCCACGGCCGAGTTCACGGTGGGCCTGATGCTGGCGGCGCTGCGCCGGATTCCCCAGGCGCACAACCTCCTTGCGCTGCAGGGCAGTTGGGAGGGGGCGACGTACTACACCTACGACCACAGCGGCCTGGAACTGGAGGACCTGCCCGTCGGGCTCATCGGCTACGGCGCCGTGGGCAGCCGGGTCGCCCGCGTGCTCTGCGCCTTCGGCGCGCAGGTGATGGTCTACGACCCCTACGCCCGCGGCGAGATCCACGGCCTGCGTGTCGCGTCCCTGGACGAACTCCTGCGCATCTCCCGGGTGATCACACTGCACGCCCGTCTCACCCCCGAGACCCGGGGGCTGATCGGTGCCCGCGAACTGGCCCTGCTGCCACAGGGGGCGGTGGTCGTGAACGCGGCGAGGGGCCCGCTGCTGGACGAGGACGCCCTGTGCGGGGCCCTGGAGAACGGCCACGTCTCGGCGGCGGCCCTGGACACCTACGCACAGGAGCCGCTGCCCCCGGCCTCCCGGCTGCACGCCCTCGCCGACCGCGTCGTACTGACCCCACACCTGGGCGGCGCGTCCCGCGCGGTGGCGGAGAAGGCGGCAGCGATCGCAGCGGCGGAGGTGGGCCGCTGGGCGCGAGGGGAGCCACTGGCACACGCCCTGACCTGAGGCACGAGAGGTGGGTTGGAATGTACATCGGCATCGACGTGGGCACTTCCACGGTAAAAGCCGCCGCGTTCGACGACACCGGCCGCGAACTGGCCGTAGAGGCCCGCCCGGTGGCCCTGTCCCTGCACGGCGGTCATGTCGAGCAGGACATGGAGGAGGTGTACACAGCGGTCATAGGCGTACTCGACGCTCTGACCTCCCGCCTCCCGGGCCCGGTCGAGCTGGCCGGTCTCACCGGACAGGGCGACGGTGTCTGGCTGGTCGACAAGGACGGCCGACCCGTCCGACCCGCCGCCTCCTGGATGGACGGCCGGGCGCACGAGCTGCTCGACCAGTGGCTGGCGGACGGCACGTTCGAGACGGTGTTCCGCCGCACCGGAAGCGCGATGTTCCCCGGGTGTCCGGGCCCGCTGCTCGCCTGGCTCGACCGCTATGAGCCCGCGTCGCTCGACGCCGCGGCCACCGCGCTCTACTGCAAGGACATGGTCTTCCGCCGTCTGACCGGCGCCCCGGCGACGACGGACGTCTCGGACGCGTCGATGCCGTTCCTCGACCCGCGCACCCGGG
This sequence comes from Streptomyces sp. NPDC059010, assembly GCF_042740355.1. Lineage (NCBI taxonomy): Bacteria > Bacillati > Actinomycetota > Actinomycetes > Kitasatosporales > Streptomycetaceae > Streptomyces > Streptomyces sp. NPDC059010. Next base: position 62,194 of record NZ_JBHYJA010000032.1, on the reverse strand, counting down.
CGTACGACAACCGGGTCGTGGAGCTGCTGGGTCTGACGCACCGCCGGGGCCTGCTCGCGCCGATCGGCGATCCGATCACGACGGCCGAGGCGCGCGAGGGGCTGCCCTCGGGGACGCGGCTGGCGAACGGCCCGTACGATCTGCCGTCCTGTGCGCTCGGCGCGGGTGTGAAGGCCCCCGGCGACGGTCTGCTGATCGTCGGTACCTGCCTGGCCAGCCTGGTCGCCACGACGGACCTGGATCTGAAGGGCGAGCCGGCCGGGCTGTACATCTCCACCGACCGTCCCGGCCACTGGCTGCGCGCGATGCCCGCGATGGTCGGCACGGCGGCCCTGGACTGGGTGCTGTCCACGACCGGTGTCCACCACGACGAGGTCGACGCCCTGCTCGCCGAGACACCGCCCGGTGCGAACGGGGTCCGTGTGCTGCCGTACTTCGCCCCGTCGGGCGAGCGGGCCCCGTTCGTGGAACCCCGGCTGCGCGCCGAACTCACCGGTGTCTCCCTGGAGTCCACGAAGGCCGATCTGATCCGCGCGACCTGCGAGGGCATCGGCTACGCCGCCCGCCACTGTCTGGCGGCGGCGGGGCTGACGGGCACCCTCGCGGTGTGCGGCGGGGGCACGCGCAGCCCCGCCTGGATGCGGCTGCTCGCCGATGTGCTGGGCCGTCCGCTGAGGGTGGTCGAGGGTGAAGTGGGGGCGCGGGGCGCGGTGCTGGCGGCGGCGGAACGGTACGGGGTGGCGCTGGACGCGGCGGCCTGGACGGAGCCGACGGCGGTCGTGGAGCCGGACGCGGCCCGGGCGGCGTACTACGCGGACGCCTACGACGACCATCTGGCCCGGCTGGCTCAGGCGCGGGACCGGGCGCGGGCGTGAACGACCCGCCGAGACAAGGGAGTCATATGCACCTCATGCATCTCAGACGCCGCTCTCTGCTGCTCGCGGCCGCCGCGGCACCCGCGGCCACGGCGGCCACGGCCGTCCCCGCACGGGCACACGCGACCGAGCCGGCCTCGAAGAACACGCGGCACCCGCTCGTCATCGGCCACCGGGGTGCCGCGGGCTGGCGCCCCGAACACACGGCGGTCTCCTACACCTACGCCGTGCAGACCGGCGCCGACTGGATCGAACCGGACCTCGTCCCGACGAAGGACCACGTCCTGGTCGTCCGGCACGAGAACGAGATCTCGCAGACGACGGACGTGGCGTCGCATCCGGAGTTCGCGGACCGCCGTACCACCAGGACCGTGGACGGGCGTCCGGTGACCGGCTGGTTCACCGAGGACTTCACGCTGGCGGAGCTGAAGACGCTGCGCGCGGTGGAGCGGCTGCCGCTGGTCCGCAACCGCAACACGGTGTTCGACGGCCGCGAGGAAGTGCTCACCTTCCAGGAGGTGGTGGACCTGGCGCGCCGGCTGTCCAGGACGTACGGCCGCACGATCGCCGTCTTCCCCGAGACCAAGCACCCGACCTACTTCCGCTCGCTGGGCCTGCCGTTGGAACCGAAGCTGGCGGCGGCGATCCGGCGGAACCGGCTCGGCCGGCGCGAGTGTGTCGTGCAGTCCTTCGAGCCGACGAGCCTGAAGCGGATCGCGGCCGAGCGGCTGGGGGTGCCGCTGTGGCAGGCGCTGGGGACGACGGGCGGACCGTACGACCTGGTCTCGTCCGGTGATCCGACGACGTACCAGGACATGATGACCGCGGCGGGGCTGGCGCGGATCGCCGAGTACGCGGACTGGATCGGGCCGGACAAGTCCTCGCTCGCCGGTACGCCGGTCCTCGCGGACGCGCATGCGGCGGGGCTGCGGGTGGGGCCGTACACCTTCCGGGCGGAGAACCAGTTCCTTCCGGTGGAATTCCGGCGCGATGGCGGAGCGAACGATTTCGGGGACGCGTTCGCCGAGTACGCGCTGTACTACGGGATGGGGGTCGACGCGGTGGTGACCGACTTCCCGGATCTGGCGGTGATGGCTAGGAGGGGCTGATGAGGACGTTCCGGCTGGCGTGCCCTACCTGTGGGGGCATGCAGGTGTTCCGGCCGCTCAATGCCGAGGAGAAGGCGGCGGTCCGGGCGGAGAAGGGGGATCCCCGCCATTACGTGGACTGGTACTGGCGCTGCACCGCGAAGAGCTGCCTGACCTACTACCGGCACCTGAACATGAGCGACCGCGGCGTCCTCCCCGAGAGGTTCCGCGAGGAGGAGACCGCGGCCGGGGCGTGACGTCCGGAATCCGCCCTGGCAGGACGGATTCCGGGCTGATGCCACGGCCCCGCGCGGGCCTACGCTCCCGTCACCGTATTGCGCACGGGATGGGGGGATTTCAGATGGTGTCGAAGCGATGCCCGAACTGCGGCGACCGTATGGAGGAGTTCAGCCCGGTCACCGAAGAGGAGTGGGGGCAGGTCAAGGGCCAGATACCGAAGCATGTCCGCAAGGCGGCCGTGCTCCGCTGCACCAACGGGAAGTGCCGGCGGGTCCAGCAGCGGGGCAACCGCCATGTCGGCGGCAACCTCCCCGAGCCCGAGTCCGACTAGCCCCAGCCCTGCCCCAGGCCCAGCCCTGGCCCTACAGGTTGCTGAAGTCCGGCCCCTTCGTGCGGGTCCGCTTGATCTCGTAGAAGCCCGGTACGGAGGCCACGGCGAGGGTGCCGTCCCAGAGCTTCGCGGCCTCCTCGCCCTGGGGGGCCGGCGTGACGACGGGGCCGAAGAAGGCGATCTGCTCGCCGTCGGCGCCGGGGACGGCGATGACGGGGGTGCCCACCTCCTGGCCGACCAGCTCGATGCCCTCCTTGTGGGAGGCGCGCAGCTGCGGCTCGTAGGGGGTGCCGTCCCAGTGGTCCATGAGGGAGTCGGGCAGGCCCACGTCCTTCAGGGCGGCGGCGACGGTCTCCTTCTCGGGGCCCTCGCCCTTGTTGTGGATGCGGGTGCCGAGCGCGGTGTAGAGGTCGCCGAGCACCTCGGCGCCATGCTCCTCCTGCGCGGCGATGACGACCCGGACGGGACCCCACGCCTTGGTCTCCAGCAGCTCGCGGTACTGCTCGGGGAGTTCGTCGAGCCTGTCCTCGTTGAGGACGGCCAGGCTCATCAGATGCCAGCGGACCTCGATGTCGCGGACCTTCTCCACCTCCAGCACCCAGCGCGAGGTCATCCAGGCCCACGGGCACAGGGGGTCGAACCAGAAGTCGACGGGGGTCTTGTCCGACATGTCTCTCCTCAGAGGGAAGCGTTTACCCCGGGGAACACTCCTGGCCGGTCCGCCCATTCCCGGCTGCCCGCCGTCGGGCGCGCATGGCAGGATCAGGGCTGTCCGCATACTGAACACCACCCGAGGGAGTGCCGCCCGTGCCCGGTGAGAATCTGTCCCGCGACGAGGCCCGGGAGCGGGCCGCCCTGCTGTCCGTCGACGGCTACGACGTGTCCCTCGACGTGCGGTCCGCCGTCGGTGACCCCGTCGGCGACACGGCCGCGGAGGACGGGGCACCGCGCACCTTCCGCTCGGTCACCACGATCCGCTTCCGCTGCGCGGAGCCCGGCGCGAGCAGCTTCGCGGATCTGATCGCGCCGAGTGTGACGGCCGTCTCCCTCAACGGCAGGGACCTGGACCCGAGCGAGGTCTTCGACGGTTCGCGGATCACACTGGAGGACCTGGCCGCCGACAACGAGCTCGTGGTGGACGCCCAGTGCGCGTACTCCCGCACGGGTGAGGGCCTGCACCGGTTCGTCGACCCGGAGGACGGCGAGGTCTACCTCTACACGCAGTACGAGCCGGCCGACTCGCGCCGGGTGTTCGCGGGCTTCGAGCAGCCGGACCTCAAGGCGCCGTTCCGCTTCGAGGTGCGGGCGCCTGAGGAGTGGACGGTGTGGAGCAACGGGGCCGGTGAACTCGCGGACGGCATCTGGAGGTTCGCCGAGACGAAGCCGATCTCGACGTACATCACGTGTGTCGTGGCCGGCCCGTACCACTACGTCACGGACTCCTACGAGCGCACCCTCGCCGACGGCACGACGCTGCGGATCCCGCTCGGCGCCATGTGCCGCAAGGGTCTCGCGCCCTACTTCGACTCCGACGACGTCTTCCTGATCACCAAGCAGGGCCTGGACTTCTTCCACAACCACTTCGACTACCCGTACCCCTTCGGGAAGTACGACCAGGCGTTCGTGCCGGAGTACAACCTCGGCGCGATGGAGAACCCGGGGCTGGTGACCTTCCGGGAGGAGTACATCTTCCGCGGCAAGGTGACGCGGTCGTCGTACGAGGGCCGGGCGAACGTCATCCTGCACGAGATGGCGCACATGTGGTTCGGCGATCTGGTCACCATGGTGTGGTGGGACGACCTGTGGCTGAAGGAGTCCTTCGCGGACTTCATGGGCACCTTCGCGAACGTCGGCGCGACCCGCTTCAAGGACGCCTGGATCACCTTCGCCAACCGTCGCAAGTCGTGGGCGTACCGCGCCGACCAGCTGCCCTCCACCCACCCGATCACCGCCGACATCCGCGACCTGCAGGACGCGAAGCTCAACTTCGACGGCATCACCTACGCCAAGGGCGCTTCCGTGCTGAAGCAGCTCGTGGCGTACGTCGGACAGGACGCGTTCCTCGAAGGCGCGCGGCGCTACTTCAAGCGGAACGCGTACGGCAACACGCGTCTCGGTGATCTGCTGTCGGTGCTGGAGGAGACCAGCGGGCGGGACATGGGCGCATGGGCGCGGTCCTGGCTGCAGACGGCGGGCGTGAACTCGCTGACCCCGCAGGTGCTGCTGGACGCCGAGGGCCGGGTGAGCGAGCTGGCGGTGCTTCAGGAGGCGGCCGAGTCCCACCCGGAGCTGCGCCCGCACCGGGTCGCGGTCGGTCTGTACCGGCGGGGCGAGGGCGGGGCGCTGGAGCGGTACACGCGGGCCGAGGTGGACGTCGACGGTCCGCGGACGGTCGTGGCGGAGCTGGCGGGTGCCGAGGCGCCGGAGCTGGTGCTGGTCAACGACGACGATCTGACGTACTGCAAGACCCGCTTCGACGCCGGGTCCCTGGCGACGCTGCGGGAGCACCTGGGTGCGGTGACCGACCCGCTGGCGCGTGCCTTGTGCTGGTCGGCGCTGTGGAACATGACGCGGGACGCGCTGCTGCCGGCCCGGGACTTCGTGGACCTGGTACTGCGGTTCGCGGGGCGCGAGTCCGACATCGGTGTGCTGCAGATGCTGCAGGCGTGGGCGGACTCGTCGCTGGTCCACTATGTGGCGCCGCAGTGGCGGCCGACCGGCGAGCGGCTGGTCGCCGAGGGCGCGCTGCGGGAGCTGCGGGCCGCCGAGCCGGGCAGCGAGCAGCAGCTGGCGTGGGCGCGGTTCTTCGCCTCGGTGACGTCGGGTGCGGAGGATCTGGCGTTGCTGCGGGGTCTGCTGGAGGGTACGGAGAAGATCGAGGGGCTGGACGTCGACCAGGAGCTGCGCTGGGCGTTCCTGGAGCCGCTGGCCGCGCACGGGGTGGCGGACGAGTCGGTGCTGGCGGCCGAACTGGCCCGGGACGACACGGCGTCCGGCAAGCGCCACCAGGTGCGCTGCCTGGCCGCGCGGCCTTCCGGGGCTGTGAAGGCGCAGGCGTGGGCGCAGGTCGTGGAGTCGGACGCGTTGTCGAACGCGCTGGTCGAGGCGACCATCTCGGGCTGGGGCCGGCCGTCGCAGCGGGAGCTGCTGGCGCCGTACACCGAGAAGTACTTCGCTGCCATCGAGCGGGTGTGGGCCGAGCGGTCGATCCAGATCGGGATGGACGTGGTGCGGGGCCTGTTCCCGGCGCTCCAGCAGTCGCAGGCCACCCTGGACGCGACGGACGCCTGGCTCACGGCCCACGAGGACGCGGCACCGGCGCTGCGGCGGCTGGTACTGGAGGCGCGGGACGATCTGGCGCGGGGGCTGCGGGGGCAGGCGTGCGACGCGGGGGCCGCTTCCGAGTCGGCGCCGGGGTCAGGATCGGCGTCAACCTCATAAGACCTTTGGCCAACGATCACGGCCGTCCGTGACCGTTACGGAATTCAGGCAATAGCAGCCGTAACCCCTGGTCCAACCCGAACGGACCAGGGGTTTTGCCTGCCTACTCGGCACCCGAACACCCGTCCTTTAGTGCCAGGTTGTCCGGTTTTGTCGACGGACATGTAACAGCGGTTAGCGAGCGGATCGGACGCGGGAACCTCCGGGGCATGAACCACAACACCCCGGTCCCCCCGCTCTCCCCCCGCCCCCTGCGTCATCTCTCCGAGGTGCACCGCCGTGTCATGACCGCCGCGCAGCTGAAGTCGCACGGCGTCCCCACCGCCGACGTGAACGAGCAGTGCCGCCCCGGCGGCCCCTGGCAGCAGTTCCTCCCCGGTGTCTTCCTGCTCCACCCCGGCCCGCCGACCAGCGAGGAGCGCCTGCACGCGGTGCTGATGTACGCGGCGCGGGAACGCTCGCCGGGAGTGCCGTCCCAGCCGAACCCGGGTGAGGGGCACGCCCCCGCCTACCCCGAGGCGGTCATCACGGGCCTCGCGGCGCTGACCCTGCACGGCTTCTCGGCCACGCCGCCGCTGACCGCCCTGGACACGATCGACGTCCTGGTCCCCCGGATGCGGCGCCTGCGCTCGACGGGCTGCGCCCGCATCCTGCGCACCCCCGCGCTCCCCGCCCCGCACCAGGTGACGGGCCTGCCGGTCGCGCCGGTCCCGCGCGCCCTGGCCGACGCGGTGGCCGAACTGACGGACGCGAGCGCCGTACGCCGGCTGCTGACCGAGGCCGTCCGCGGCGGGCACTGCGAACCGGCGTCGGTGGTACGGGAATTGAACCAGGCGAAGCTGCTGAACCGCCCGCACGTGGTGGACGCGGTGGACTCCCTGCTCGCCGAGGGCCGCGCGATCGCCGAGGACCGCCTCTACGAGATGGTCCACGTGTACGGCCTCCCCGACCCCGTCTGGAACGTCGACCTGCGGCTGCCCGGCGGCCCGCATCTCGGCGGCCTGGACGCCTACTGGCCGGAGCAGGCGGTGGCGGTGGAACTGGACACCCGGGCGCCCCGCCACGACGAGGACGCCCTGTGGTCCGAGTACGCCCGCAAGCGGGAGCACTTGGAGCGCCTGGGCATCACGGTCGTCTACATCACCCCGAAGAAGCTCCGCGACGCCATGGAGCAGCAGGCGGCGGTGGTCCGTACGGCCCTGATGGCGGCGGCGGACCGCGAACCGGCCGCGTATGTCGTGGTGCTGCCCCGATAGTCCCCGGTAGTGACGGACCGGGACGCGCAGCACCAGGAGGGGAGAGGAGGGGCCGCCGGGGCCAGTCCCGGCGGCCCCCCCGCGGGGCGCGCCGGGGTTGGTGTGGAGCGGCGGGGGGGGGGGGGGGTTTTTATAGGGGGCCC